>DASQID010000702.1:0-16558 GCA_035631775.1 Acidobacteriota bacterium | reverse complement strand
GGTCAACACGAGATAACGCCTCATGTCCATGATCGCCGGGACATGCTCGATCATGACGGGACATTCCTCCATGCAGGCGCGGCAGGTAGTGCATGCCCAGAGCTCCTCCTCCGTGACGAAATTGCCCAGCAGGCGCCGGCTCATGACCTCCGGCTGTTCTTCCTCATCCCCGGCAAGGATGACCGGTGCCAGTTCAGAGGTTCTCTCGCGAATATTCATGATGATTTTCCGCGGGCTGAGCCGCTTGCCGGTCAAGTTCGCCGGGCACACGGAAGTGCACCGGCCGCAATCCGTGCAGGTGAACCCATCCAGCAGCTGCTTCCAGGTCAGATCGCGCACGTCCTCTGCGCCGAACTTCTCCGCGTTCTCATCATCGAGATTCAGCTTGTCCAGCTGCCCGCGCGGCTGCAGCGAAGCGAAGTAGACGTTTGGGATGGAGGTAAGCACATGCAAGTGCTTCGAATATGGGAGGTAGTTGAGGAAACCGAGCACGACAAGTATGTGAATCCACCAGAAAAGCGCATACCACGAGGCGGCGGCACCGCCGCCCTGAAAAAAAGCCGCAATCCGGACCGAGACAAAGCGGGCTCCCGGCGCGTGACCGGAAACGAGCATGTGGGTCGCGTTGGCGCCGAACATGGAAAACATGATGAGGAGAATCAATGAGAGAATCAGGGTCGCATCGATGCGCACATGTCCCGTGATCTCGGGACCGAAATAGCGCCTTGGCGGCACAAGATACCAGCGCGCCAATGCCAGGATGCACGACAGGATCACAAGCACCCCGATGAGTTCCTGCGTGAACGCAATGGGCGGGAAGACCGGCCCAAGCACCTCGAGCGTGAAGTCCGGAAAGAGACCCTGGAGAATCGCCTCCAGCACCGCGGTCAGAAGGATGACGAATCCCCAGAATATGAAAAAATGCATCAGCCCGGCCAATGGTTCACGGAGAAGCTTGGTCTGGCCAAAGGCCACGCTCAGGACGTTGCTGAGCCTCGAGCCGACGTTTCCGAATCGATCCTCCTTTCTGCCGATGGAGAGAGACTTCACCAGCCGGACCGCGCTTCGTATAAACCAGGCGAATGCCGTGATGAGTATCAGACAAAACAGAAGTACTCGAATCATGCGTGGCTTCCTTGTTAGGTAGCAGGCAGCAGGCAGATGGCAGCAGGCAGTAGCTGGCGGCCACTGCCTGCTGCCATCTGCCTGCCGCCTACTATATTCCTTATTGCCTAATCAAACCGATAATACGATTTTCCCGAAGTGGGCGCGATTTTCCATGAGCTGCTGGGCATGCCCGGCTTCGGCAAGGGGAAACACATTTGAGACGACCGGCTTCAGCAGCCCCTGGCGTACGAACTTCAGCACCGTCAAGAGTTCGTGCCTGGAGCCCATGTAGGAACCCAGAAGAGTGATCTGCTTTGCGAACAGATGCCTCAAGTCCAGGGCGACTTCATGACCGGTGGTTGCCCCGCAGGTCACAAGCCGGCCGTGATGCGCAAGTGAGGCGGTACTCTCATCCCAGGTTGCGGCTCCCACATGCTCAAACACAACATCCGCTCCACGCTTCTCCGTGATCCTCCGGACCTCCTCCCGGATTTTCTGACGGGTGTGGTCGATGACGTAATCCGCGCCCAGCGCCCGCGCCTTTTCCAGCTTGGCGTCCGAGCCTGCTGTCGCAATCACGCGTGCGTGAAAGAGCCGCGCAATCTGGATGGCGGCACTTCCCACGCCGCTGCCCGCGCCGATAACCAGGACGGTCTCGCCTTGCCCCAGGCGGCAGCGCTCGACGAGCATGTGCCATGCGGTCAAGAACACCAGCGGGATCGCGGCCGCATCAGTGAAATCGAATCCCTCGGGGTAGGGCAAAGCGTTAACGGCCGGCACGTTTACCAGTTCCGCGTAGCCGCCGTCCGTGTAGTAGCCGAGCACCGAGAAACTCCTGCAGAGGTTCTCTCTTCCTTGGAAGCAGTACTCGCATGCCATGCAGCTCAACCCCGGATGGATCAGCGTCTTCGTCCCCGGGCGGACGTGACTCACCCCCGGACCCACACGTTCAATCACTCCCGCGACGTCGCTCCCGGAGATGTGTGGAAACTTAAGCAAAACTCCGGGCAGCCCTCGCCGCTCCCAGATATCCAGGTAGTTCAACGCGCAAGCCTTGACTTGCACGAGAACCTCTCCCGGTCCCGGGGTCGGGTCGGGAGCGTCCTCAAACACCAACTCCTCGATCCCACCATGTCGATGAAACCGGACTGCTTTCACGGGTACTCCTTTCGGCGAAATACTATGGGAAGGCCTTCCCCATTGCAAATTGCGGATTTACGAATCCTGTTTCTTAATCCGCAATCCGCAATCCCTGTAATCGCCTTGACCCTTGTTAGGGGGTTATGTACTCTATCCTATGAACTTACGGGTCAGGCCGCCTCATACCATACTCCAAGAATCCTCTATGCAAATCCGGCGATTGCGAGTAAGGTATCACGGTCGTCTTCGAGACTCCCGTGGCGAAGGTCAATGATCGTCGCAAGTATCAATTTGCGAGAGGTTTACGACCATAGCAAAAACGTAGCCGCCAGGCCTGATGATTCGATTGCCTGATTTCGCAGGTACCTGGAAAGGTTGCAGACCAGTCCGCACAAGGGGTTTTTTGGAGATTGCTGAAGGAGATCCTTCATGGAACTGAGCTTTGCCGGCGTCCTGGTTTTTATGATGGTGGCGCTTCTTTTCGTGCTCATAAGCCTTCTCCTATCCCGTCTGATCCGGCCGAAAGGGAAGTACTCTCCGGGAAAGCTGCTTTCGTACGAATGCGGAGAAACCCCCCAGGGATCCGCCTGGATCCAGTTCAACATCCGATTCTATGTCTTTGCCCTGATCTTTATTATCTTTGACGTGGAAATCATCTTCTTGCTGCCGTGGGCGGTGGTGTTCAAAAACCTCGGCCCATTCGCTTTTTTCGAGGGTCTCATCTTTATCGGGATTCTTGTCGTCGGGCTGGCATACGTCTGGCGCAAGGGTGATCTGACATGGGTCAAACCTGAGGACGTGCACGAAATTGGCTCTGAGGCGAAAGTGCAGGTCCGTGGGGCAGGAGACTAAGCATGGGAGTCCTGGAAGGGAAGTTCGAGGAAAACGTTTTCATCACGTCGCTGGATTGGATTTTCAACTGGGCGCGGTCGTCTTCGCCGTGGCCCATGTCGTTCGGGCTGGCGTGTTGCGCGATCGAAATGATGGCGACCGGAGCCTCTCGTTACGATCTGGATCGTTTCGGCGCAGGGGTCTTTCGCGGGACACCACGTCAATCGGACGTAATGATCGTCGCGGGGACGGTCACCCTGAAGATGGCAACGCGCATCAAACGGCTTTACGAGCAGATGCCCGAGCCAAAATACGTTATCTCGATGGGCAGTTGCGCCAACAACGGCGGTCCATACTGGCAGTACGGCTATCACGTCTTGAAGGGAGTGGACGAGATCGTACCCGTGGATGTCTACGTGCCCGGATGTCCGCCCCGGCCGGAGGCGCTAATAGAGGGTCTGCTCCAGCTGATCAACAAGATCAAGAGGGAGACCTTGGCCAAGAAGGGTGAGCCTGCGGCATGAAACCTGAAGAAATCTCGGCATTGCTGGCGGAAAAGTTCGGCGGACGTGTCCTGGAGTCAAAGCTGGGAGTCGTTTCACCCTGGAGTGTGATTGAGTCCGGAGCAATCCTCGAGGTGTGCCGGTTTTTGAGATCCGATGAACGGCTGCTGATGGATCACCTGGAGCTTCTCGGGGGTGTGGATTACAAGGATCGGATCGAAGTGGTCTACGTCGTCTATTCGATGGCCCATCATCACCGCTACACGGTTAAGGTGCGGCTGCCGCGCGAAAATCCGAGCGTGGACACAGTCGAATCGGTCTGGGGCATCGCAAATTGGCACGAGAGGGAAGCCTTCGACATGTTCGGCGTGGTATTTAACGGACACAGCGACATGCGCCGGATCCTCTGCCCGGATGACTGGGAGGGATACCCCCTGCGGAAGGACTACAAATTCCCCACCAGCTACCGTGACATGCCGGTCTAGCGGGGACTATTCAACACCTGTGGCGCCGGTCATCAGACCGGCACATCCGGGGGTCTGATGATCCCCGGCACAGGGATCATGTCCGGGGGTTTGATGATCCCCGGCACAGCGATCTCGTAGGGAGAAGGGAAGGATGGAAGTCGAGTACAGCGGCGAGGTCATGACCTTGAATATGGGGCCTCAGCACCCCGCGACCCATGGCGTCCTGCGCCTCGAGCTGAAGACCGACGGCGAAGTCGTGGCCGAGGCCATCCCCCATATCGGCTACCTGCACCGCTGCTTCGAAAAACACGCCGAAAGCGTGGAGTACCCCGGCGTAATCCCATTCACCGACAGGCTGGATTATGTCGCCGCCATGAACCAGGAACTCGGCTTTGTCCTGGCGGTCGAAAAGCTCATGGGCATCCAGGTGAATAGCCGGGTGCGCTGCATCCGCATCATCATGGCGGAACTGAACCGTATCGCCAGCCACCTGCTGGCGGCGGGCACCTACGGCATGGACATGGGATCCTTTACCCCGTTCCTGCACTGCTTCAGAGACCGGGAGAAGATCCTGGATTTCTTTGAGGAAACCTGCGGAGCCCGGCTGCTGTACAACTACAACTGGGTCGGTGGCCTGATGTTCGACATCCCTCCCGGCCTCGAAAAAAAGATCATCGAGTTCGTGGACTACTTCGAACCGCTGGTCGATGACCTCAACCGCCTCCTGTCCTACAACCATATCTTCGTCAAGCGCACGGCCGATGTGGGGATTCTGCCGGCGGACCGCGCGGTTTTTTACGGTGTCACCGGGCCGAATCTGCGCGGCAGCGGCGTAAAGTTCGACGTACGGAAGGAGGAGCCATACCTGGGCTATGAGGACATCGACTTCGACGTTCCAATCGGCACGGGCGAATTCGGACCGGTCGGCTCATGCTTCGACCGTTACATAGTGAGAATTTACGAAGTGAGGCAGAGCTGCAGGATCATCCGGCAGGCCATCGCGAAACTGACCCCGGGTGACGTGCAGGAGGCGATTCCCAAGAGAGTGAAACCCCCGGCAGGGGAAGTCTACATGAGGACGGAATGCCCTCGCGGCGAGCTGGGCTACTATATCGTCAGCGACGGCAGTCTGAAGCCCTACCGCGTAAAGGTCAAGTCGCCCTGCTTCTGTACCCTGAGCGCCTTTCGAGAGATTAGCCGCGGAGCCATGATCTCCGACATCGTGGCCATCGTCGGGAGCATCGACATCGTCTTAGGAGAAATCGACCGCTGACCTTAGCGCCTTGGCGTCTTAGCGGTGGCTTTTCAAAAAGCCACCGCTAAGATAAGGACTCACAGATGGAATCGATTCAAAGTCTTCTGAAATCCATACCGCATTATGAGGCACTGCCGGGCTATCTGAAGGCCCTGATGCCGTCGCTTGTCAGCAGTGTCGTCATCCTGGCGCTCGTCCTCGTACTGGCTCTCTTCCTTGTCTGGCTCGAGCGTAAGGTCTCAGCCCACATGCAGGACAGGCTTGGGCCCATGTATGTCGGCGGCTGGCACGGCTGGGCGCAAACGATCGCGGACGGGCTCAAACTGCTGCTCAAGGAAGACATCATCCCCGGTGCTGCGGACCGGTTCCTCTTCAAGACCGCTCCTATTCTTGTATTCATCGCGTCGTTCGCGTCGTTTGTGGTGATACCTTTTGGGATGTCGTCGATCGTCTCCGATCTCAACATCGGAATCCTCTATGTCGTTGCAGTGACCAGCCTGTCGGTCGTCGGCGTGATCATGGCGGGCTGGGCCTCGAACAACAAGTACGCGCTCTATGGTGGGATGCGGGGTGCCGCTCAAATAGTCAGCTACGAGATCCCCGCAGCCCTCGCCATCATGACCATCGTGATTCAGGTCGGCAGCCTGTCCATGCAGGACATCGTGAACGCCCAGAGAGGCGGCCTGCACCACTGGTTCATATTCCGCAACCCCTTTAATTTCGTAGCCTTCTTCGTCTATTTCCTGTGCTCCCTGGCGGAAGTGAATCGCACCCCCTTCGATATTCCCGAGTGCGAGTCTGAACTAGTCGCCGGGTACCACACCGAGTACACGGGGTTTCGCTTCGCCCTCTTCTTTCTTGCCGAGTACGCGAATATGTTTGTGGTGGCATCTATTGCCGCCACGCTCTTTCTGGGTGGATGGACGCAGGTACTGCCGGGTGTGAGCCAGATTGTTCCAGGTCCGATCTTGTTCACCGTGAATGCCTTGTTCCTTGTCTTTCTCCAGATGTGGCTTCGCTGGTCTCTCCCCCGGTTGAGGGTGGACCAACTCATGTATATGTGCTGGAAGGTGATGATTCCCTTTGCCTTTGTCCTTCTCCTGGGCGTTGGCTGCCTTTCGGTGTTTTGGAAGTAATTCGATTATGGTCAACCACCGCCTCTGGCGATGAGACTCGAATGGACTTTGCCGTTCCGGCGTTGGCTGGACAAGATGGGACATGGAAATGCAGGGATCAACCATAACAGCAAGCCCGCGCCCTGGAAGCGCGCACAGCCAATAGCCCCGGGCAAGCGCAGCGCAGCCCGGGGTTGGGAATTGAGGAAGTCGAGAGCCCTGGAAGGGCGACAGAAGGGCGGTCGTGTTAAGGAGTTCTGTCGCCCCGGGGCTTTGGTCGAGCGGGACGAGAGACCCCGGGCTGCGCAGCGCTTGCCCGGGGCTACTGGCTGTGCGCCCTTCCAGGGAGCGGGCTTGCTGTTATGGTTGATCCCTGCATTTCCATGTCTCATCTTGTCCAACCAACGCCTGAACGGCAAAGCCCTTTCGAGTCTCACCGCCAGAGGCGGTGGTTTGCCTTAATCGAATCAGACCGGTGCGTGTCTCAGCCGAAGCCCGCGATCCGGGGAGTCTTGTGCCCCCCGAAGTGTGTCCATTTTGCGTCCCGGAGGGACGACGCACGTGGACTGCTCACGATGAGAAACTCAGTCGTCCCTCCGGGACTTGCGGAATCCGTCTCTGAGAGGTCCAGGCACTAAGGGCTGGCGCAAGAATAAATTCACATTTTGGCGCGAGCACCGTCGCGCCTGCGGCGCTCCTGGGGCGGGCAGAGGCGAGGCGCCGCGACGCAGGCGATATCGGTGTATATCGTCGAGGAGCGGCAACGAAGCAGATGCCCGCCCGCCGCCGCGCCCTTTCAGGCTGCGGCCCGCACGCCCGCTGGCTTTGTTGCCCCTCCTCACATACCACCCCGGGTATAGCTCGTCGCTCGCGCCTCGCCAGCGGGCCTGGGGGCCAGCAGCAAAATGTGAAGTTATTCTTGCGCCAGCCCTAAAGTGCCTGGCTACTATCAGTGCGTCCTTGACGGGGCGCATCCCGGCCACTCCATTGCGGATCATGCGAAAGAGCCGTTATCTCCGAAACTGCTCCACACCCTCCGGAGGGATTTCAAAGATGCTTTGACCACTTCTCGGAGGGTCGGATGATCCCGCACATGAAGATATTCCGCGTCAATCCGATCATATTTCTGCGCGACCTCTTGGCTCAGGGGTTGGGCTTCATGCCGGAGGCGAACACTGTCCAGGGCTGGGTTTTCATGTCGCGCAGCAGACCACGCATCCAGCCGTATTCAGGGTGCGCTTTCAGGAATTCTTCTGCGATAAAATCAGGAGCGCATGGGTGCCCCATGGCGGCCCATAGCTGCATGTTTTCAGCCATGGTCGCATCCATTGCCTTTGCCTGAACCGTCCCACCGGGGAAGTATTTGCCCCAGTCCCACTCGGGAATCCCGCGGGAGGACTTGTCGACGCAACCGCAAAGTGACCTCTCCGTGGGTCCCGGCTTTTTATCGACGACATCATAGCTGTCGGCCTCGAAGCGCTTGGCAGCCTCGACATCGATCGTCCCCTTGTGTTCAGCCATCAACTGCTCCCAGCGTGCGCGCCGCGCGTTGGGCGAACTTCGGCGATTATTCGGGTCGAAATTGGTCTCAGCCTTGGTGAGCCTGGGATCAACCGGGAAATTTGAGCCGACAAAGTATCCGTCTTTCGTGCGCCGAAGACTGTGCTCCTTCAGGCCTAGTTCGAAGAGGGCGATCTCGCCTGTCTTGTTGTCGCCGATCAGCCAGTCGTTGGCGTAACCGCCATTATTTTGGTCGAGCATGATTCGGACGTACTCGTCAATGGAGCCGCTGTACTGCAAGGCTTTGCGGGAACGGTAGAACTCGGGTGAGCCGTTGGGATCAAACAGTTCAAAACCCGTGATGGTGGTTTCGGTGATCATGAGGCCGTTAGAGTTCACACCGAAATCATCATCGCTCGTGATCACGCCGGGGAGCCCATCCATCAGTATCCGGAAGCCCTTTTCGGGTTTGAGATCAAAAATGATGTTCCAGCGAGACCCGGTGATGTAATTGGTCCAGGCGTTATGCGCGATCACAATCCTTCGGTCCTTCGTATAGCTGCCGGTTGCGACGAAGGCACTGCAATTGCCGGGACTTTTTGTGGTCGGCGGTTGCCCTTTCTGCTTTTCCAGCCACGGAACATAGTAGTAAGGGAGTTCCTCCATGGCATTAAGGGCCACGATGTCCCAGCGGTCGGCCTTGATCTTGCGCGCAGCAAGGCCCGACACGATAGCGTCGATCTCGCGTTGATACTCGCTGTTGATCCTTGGCCAGAGGATTCGCTCACCGGCTTCGCGATAGAATGTCCAATCACGCCTGGTCGTATTTTTCAGGAATGGCTTCAGCACCCGCAGCAGATCATCAATCTCGGGCGCCAGAAGGTACCCATGTTGATAGCCAAGGCGGTCGGGCGATCCCTCCAGGTGCACATAGATCCAACCGTTGTTTTCGAAGCGATAGCTGCCCTTGAGTGGGTCCTCCGCCCAGCCAGCGTTCACTACCAGGAAAAGAATGGTGACCAGCGACGACACTGCATTCTTCATAGGCTTCTCCGAGAACGTCACTGCGCTAAACCTGCGAGCATCGTTCCTAGACCGGATTATAGCGAAAAAAGCATACGAGGACGCGGATGGATACGGATAAACGCCGATGAAACTTG
Source organism: Acidobacteriota bacterium (assembly GCA_035631775.1). Taxonomy (GTDB): domain Bacteria; phylum Acidobacteriota; class UBA6911; order UBA6911; family UBA6911; genus DASQID01. The sequence continues at coordinate 7,480 of DASQID010000702.1, read as the reverse complement.
ATGATCCGATCAGGGTGCTGAGATTTTGCCGCCCTCAATCCCGCAAACAGGCTGTGAACGCCCCGAGGCCGGCAAAATCTCAGCCAGCGTTTATCCGCGTCCCAATATCCGGCTGACTCCTCCTTCATGAATCATCCAGGCTAGAGGTAGGCTAGAGGCCCAGGAGTACAACGGTGCTGCGCGGGTTCGTGAGATAGCAATCTGCGGGATTGAGCGGCACCTCCTGCCCTTCTTCACAAAAATCCTCGCCTGCAGGAAGGCTGGTATCGATCACACGGCGCCATTTGCCCTTCGACAGCACGGGCAGTTGGACCGGCAGCGCCCGGAAATCAGCATTCAAAATGACGAATAGAAAGTACTTGCCCAGTGCCGAAGGCTCCTCGCCGCCGTCCAACTGGTAACAGAGCGTGCGGAGGTCGGGGTCCTCCCAATCGGGCCGCCTGAGGTTTGCCCCGAACCAGGCAACGTCCGGTATGTTGTCGGCATCGAGATCCTGACCCAGAAAGAACTTCCGTCTCTGCAGAATCGTGCAGCGTCGCGTCAACGCCACAGCCTTCCTGAAGAACTCCACCATTTCCGAGTGAAGCTTGATCTCCTCCGAGTCGAACCATGACAGCTGGTTGTCCTGACAATAGGCGTTGTTATTGCCAGACTGGGTGCGCAGGAATTCGTCCCCACCCAGCACCATGGGAGTGCCCGCGGCAAACAACAAAAGACACAGATGATTCTTGGCCACCTGCCTGCGCAGCCGGTTTACCGCCGGATCGTCAGTCTCGCCCTCGATCCCGCAATTCCATGAGTTGTTGTCATCGGCGCCGTCGCGATTGCCTTCCATGTTGGCGTCGTTGTGTTTCTGGTTGTATGAAACCAAATCCCGAAGAGTAAACCCGTCGTGGCAGGTGACAAAATTGACGCTGTTGTATGCCGAGCGGCCATCGTCCGCATAGAGATCCGACGAGCCCGTCAGCCGTGAAGCAAGCTCGCGCACCTGGCCCGCGTCGCCCTTCACGAACTTTCGCACTGTGTCGCGGAATCTTCCGTTCCACTCGGACCAGTCGACCGGGAAGTTCCCCACCTGGTACGTACCCAAGTCCCATGGTTCAGCGATCAGCTTGACCCGGTTCAGTATCGGATCCTGCGAGACCACATCAAAAAAAGGCGCAGAGACCCGGAACAGGCCGTCCTCTCGACCCAGGACAGATGCAAGATCAAAGCGGAAGCCGTCCACATGCATCACTTCCACCCAGTAGCGCAGTGAATCCATCACAAGCCTGATCACGTGCGGATTGGACAGATTGAGACTGTTGCCACAGCCAGTCCAGTTCATATAGTAGCGATAAGGCTCATTCGGCGTCCCGGTGAGGCAGTAATAGGTGGGATTATCGATTCCTCGAAAGGAGAGCGTTGGGCCCAACTCGCTTCCCTCGGCAGTGTGGTTATAGACCACGTCGAGAATCACCTCGATTCCTGCGCGGTGGAGTTCCCGCACCATGGTCTTGAACTCTTCCACCTGGCAGCCCGGGCGGCTGCCCGTACTGTATGAAGATTCGGGTGAGAAGAAACCGAGAGTGTTGTATCCCCAGTAGTTGGTCAATCCCTTCGACTTCAGGAAATCATCGACATAGAACTCGTGAATTGGAAGAATCTCGACCGCGTTGATTCCGAGGCGCTGCAGGTATGGGATCTTTTGAACAAAGCCAAGGTAGGTTCCGGGGTTAGAAACTTTCGAGGACGGATGTGCCGTGAAGCCTTTGAGATGAACCTCGTAGATCACGAGCCGCTCCAGCGGGATGTCGGGGGAGGCATCGCCCTTCCAGTCGAACGCGTCATCCACGACTATTGATTTCGGGACGATCCTGTCGCTGGCACGGGTGTCCAGCGATCGGTCACGGTCCGGAGAGCCGGAGTCATAAGCAAGCAGGAGGTTATCGGTATTTACGGCCTTGCCTGTCAGCGCCTTTGCATACGGATCCATCAGCAGTTTGTGCTCATTGAAGCGCAGTCCCCGGGCCGGATTGAAGTCGCCGCGCACTCGGTAGCCATACAGCTGACCCGCCTTGATGCCGTGCACAAATACGCTCCAGACAAAGCGCCTCTGATTCTCGACTTTGATGACATCCGAAGGATCGCGCGAGGGATCGTCATAAAGCTGAAGGTAAACTTCCTGTGCATTCCGCGAGAACAGAGCGAAGTTAACACCATCCGAAGTCGGTGTCGCACCGAGCGGGAAGTCGCTGCCAGGGGAGATCTTTCTTGTCGTCCGGGATTTCAGCAATTCGCCCATGTCACACCCCAAGAGAGAAAGTTCGGATCTCCTTCCGAATCCGCAATCCGCAATCAAAAGGGTCTCAAGGACCAACCGTGACTTGCACCGGCGCCGCGAGTTGGAGCTTTCCCCATGAGATCTGGAGCGTAACATCCTTTGGCGTTTCCTTGGCGTAGGAGAGCGTGATCAGAAGCTTATCGCTTGTTCCCTTGGCCGGCTCAACCGTCATGGGAACCTGGAAGAGGACCGGCGCGCGAGCAATCTGGAAGGCATCAATGCGCATGCTTCGTGTCTTGGCCGCGTCAACAAATACCAAGCTCCACTTGTCACCGTCGGCGGACCGCGCCAGGCCCAGATAATATTGGCCGGGAGCCACGTCCTTGCCGGAAACTCGGAGAGGGACATGCGTGTCGAGGGAGGTCCAGTAGTTGCTTCCCAGGCGATAGGTCTTGCCCTTGGTCAACTTGTCGAAGTTGGCCGGATCGTCATATTCTTTTCTCCAGACAGGCCGGCCATAATCTATGGCGAATTGGCCGAATGCGGTGTTGCCCTTTGTGTCCCAGTAGAGGACGCGAGCCGATCCACGCTCCTGTAGTGCCCCGTCCTCGGCAACCATCGCGGGCCTCTGCTGCTGCGCCCGCACGGGAAGAAGCACGAGAAAAAAGCCGGCGATAACGATTGGTCTCATTGAGAGCCTCCTACTCACCATTTACCATTGACGATTTACGGTTGGAACCCGGGGTGAAGCTCAAATCGTAGATCGTCGATCGTAAATCGTCAATCCGTTCAGGGGCGGATCACGGTGCCGTCGTGTCGCCGCGTCGTCCCCCAGCTGTGATCGAAGGTGGTGCCGGCGGGATAGGGAAACTTCGCCGCCACCTTCTCGTTGACATCAATACCGAAACCCGGCGCCTCGGCAGCATACAATCGACCCTCGCGGACCTCGGGGCAACCGGGGAAGACCTCCCGGGTTTCGGGCGGGAAGACATAGCCTTCGTGGATGCCGAAGTTGTAGCTGGCCAATTCGAGCGCCAGGCTTGCAGCGTGCCCGACTGGCGAGGTGTCACCGGGACCATGCCACGCGGTTTTTACTCCAAAAAACTCAGCCAGGGCGGCTACCTTTCGTGCCACGCTGAGTCCGCCGATCTGGGAGATATGGATCCGGATGAAATCAATAAGCCGGCCGGCAATCAGAGGCACGTATTCCTGTTGAGTATTGAACAACTCTCCCATGGCGATTGGGATGCTCGTCTGCTGACGCAGCAGGCGGAAATGATCGTTTTCCTCCGGGGGCAGAGGATCCTCCAGAAAGAAGAGACGGTACTTTTCCAATTCCCGGCAAAGGTTGATTGCCTGGTTCGGTGATATGCGCTCATGCACGTCGTGCAGCAACTCCACCTCGTCGCCGATCTTGGCCCGCAGGTGTTCGAAGAGCCTGGGAACGGTGCGAACATAGGCCGACGGCTCCCAGATTGCCCTGGGATGCGTGGGGCCAACGACCTCCGAGCCTGACGATCCCATGCCGGTCTGCGCGCCCGCGCTGCGCGCTCCATACGTAGCGTTGCCGGCAATGCCGACCTGTGCGCGCACGTAGCGATAGCCCCTATCCATGGCTTGCCGGACGTTGTTCTCCACCTCCTGAAAATCGCGGCCGCTGGCATGAAAATAGAGATCCGCCCCCGAGCGGCACTTCCCTCCCAGGAGCTGGTAGACCGGCATATTGGCCCGCTTGCCTTTGATATCCCATAGGGCCATATCGACGCCGCTCATGGCGTTAAACAGCACGGGGCCATTGCGCCAGTAGGAACTCACGTACGATGATTGCCATATGTCTTCGATTTCGTCGGCGTCCCTGCCGATCAGAAAGGGCTTCAGATACTGTTCCACCGCCGTCTGCACCACGAGCGCCCTTTGCGTGAAGGTGGCGCACCCGAGGCCGTAGAGCCCCGGCTCATTCGTCATCACCTTGACTACCACAAGGCGGATGCCGTTTGGAGCGGTGAGGATGGTCCGAATGTCGGTTATCCTCACCGGAGGAAGGCCTCGACTGGCGGCCGAGGCAGTTTCAGTCTGGCGAAGAGTGGCCGGCCCTCCACCGGCCAGCAGATTTGTGCCGCCAGCGGCGGCGACGATTGAAAGAGACTTGAGTAGTTCGCGCCTGTCCATAATCGATCTCCCCCCTTGACGGTAAATCTTGGCGTCTGTGCGTGCCCGCTAGAACGCTGTGGCACAGATGCAAAGAATGCCTGGGATAACTTTGATTGGCATCATAGCTCAATGCTGGGGTACTGTGGTTTTGAATTTCTGGCGGAGGAACCATGTGTCACAAACGCGGCACTCCAAAACCATGCCTCTTCGCCCTTGCCGCCCTGGCGCTTTCCACTCCGGGCCTTGCGGCACAGGACAGCGCTGCACTTCGAGCGTTTATACCCAGGCTGGAGAAGAATCTCAAAGAGAACATCATCGGATTCTGGATGTCGAAGAGCCTGGACAGGAGTAACGGCGGATACATCATCAACTTCGGCCTCAGGAGCGAGCCGAAGGGCCCGGGCACCAAGATGATTGTGACACAGGCACGGCAGGTCTGGTTTTTCTCACACCTCGCACATGAGGGCTATGGCAAGCAATACCTGGATGCCGCAGACCTGGGATACCGGTTCCTTATCGAAAAGATGTGGGACTCAAAAAACGGGGGTTTCTACTGGGAGGTCGATCCCACCGGGTCACAGAAACTGAATCCGAAAAAACACCTGTATGGCCAGTCGTTTGCTCTTTACGCGATTTCTGAATTTTATCTTGCCAGCGGAAGAAAGGACGTCCTGGAATTCGCCGTAAAGTTCTTCAATCTGCTCGAGGCACGCTCCCACGACAAGACCTATGGCGGATACCTGGAGTACTTCAATGAAGATTGGAGCACCCCTCCTGCCACCGAACTCTCATCCATGGGAAGCACCGCACCTGAAAAGCTGATGAACACGCACCTGCATTTACTGGAGGCCATGACGACCTTTTACAGGGCGTCGAGACTTCCGCTGGCCCGCGAGCGATTGATTGAGCTGATCAACATCGAGTCGAGCGCGGTAGTGAGGAAAGACCTCGCGGCCTGCACGGATCGATACGATCGTGACTGGACACCGAGGCTCGAAGGATCATTGTCGACCGTGTCCTATGGACACGACATCGAGAACGTCTGGCTCCTCATCGATGCCTGTGATGCCATTGGGATCTCGAACTACCCCCTAGTGGACCTCTACCGTAAGTTGTGGGAATACACTCTGAAGTACGGATATGATCAGGAAGAAGGCGGGGTTTTCTATACGGGCGGCTTCAACGAGCCTGCGAACAACAGGAACAAGGAGTGGTGGGTTGAAGCCGAAGCACTGGTCAGCGCTCTTCAGATGTACCGGCTGACAAAGGAATCCAAATACTTGTCTGTTTTCAAACAGACGTACGACTTTATCGAAAAATACCAGGTCGACTGGGAACGGGGTGAGTGGTACGCGACGGTAAGCCCCGACGGGAAACCGTACGGAGACAAGGCGCAGGTTTGGAAGGCCGGCTACCACAACGGAAGATCCATGATTGAATCCCTCAAGCTGATCAAAGAGCTCCTGGCCAAATAGACGAGACCGCCAGTGTCGAGCAGGGGTGTGGCCAACCAGGATTATTCATGAAGGCCGGTGTCAAAGAAGATGTGAAGTTCGGGCAATGCCCTGAATGATCCGGGCTAACTCCTTGCGCCGTAGCGACCTAGCCAGTTTTACTAACTCTTAAGGTGACATTGACGGATTATTTATGCGCTCCTGATGCGCCGCTGACGGGAAATTGGCTATACTGCGCTTTAAGTCGCAGTAGTGTGCGATATTGCTGTAGCAGGCGCCATTTCTTAGCCACGAGAAGGTTGCGCACTCAATCTCGGGTGAGTGAGCCGATCGGCACGTAACCTCAACTCGAATTACGTGAAGTGGATGTGGCATCACGACTTTGGCCCAAAGCTACCGACGCTTGAGCATATGTGCCTGAGTCAACCCCTGCCGGCGAAGTATGCGACAGGGGCAAAGTTGACTATTTTTGAATAATTCTGTTTTCTGATCTCTCGAAGACACCAAAGGAATCGCGATGAATTTCACGCCACAGGTGCTTAAGACCGACGATCTCAAGGCCCACATCGGAGAGCTTTTTCAGAACTACTCCGCCAGCTGCAAAGTCATCAGGGTACGCAAGCATCTTCAGGTGTATACAGTAGGGGTGAGGGACGAGAGTGTCTATCTGATCGAGAGGGGCTACCTAAAGCTGCTGCGGCCTGCATCTGAGGGCAATGAATATCCGGTCGCGATTTACGGCAAGGGGGATTTGTTCGGAGAGTCATCCTTGAGCGGGCAGATGATACGGTCGGAAACCGCTGTGGCTATGAGTGATTGCCGAATTTTGAAGATTCCGAGCGACGCTTTCCTTGCCTCCCTCGGGAGCAATGGTCCACTGATTTCCATGACAAAGTATCTCGCATCCCGCCTCACCCATCACCGGCAGGCAATCACCTCTCTGCTGGCATCGAACAAAGCGCACGAACTCTCCCTCACACTGTTGCTATTGTGCCGCGAAATGGGCACGTCTGATCCGTGCGGCGCACGTATCGATGAGCGAATCTGCCAGAGGAAGTTGGCGGTATTGACTGGCACTGGAAGAAGTCGCATCAGCGTATTTCTGAAGCGACTCGAGCGACTGGGCTTCATCAGTCGAAGCAACGGGCGATGCCTTGTGATCGAAGGGAAGAAGTTGCAGGGGTACCTTACCCTGACTGCATGCGGGGAAAAGTTGGGCAGCGATCGCGTTCATTAAACGTGAACTCGCGATCAGTCACGCAGGGCGGCACTCCCCGCAGAGCAGGTGACTTGACGAAGCCCCCCGAAGAGTCCCCGAAGGGGGGCTTGCTGTTATGGTCGATCCCTGCATTTCCATGTCTCATCTTATCTACCGAACGCCGGAACGGCAAAGCCCTCTCGAGTCTCACCGCCAGAGGCTGTGATTTACCTTAATCGAATTATTCATGTTCACGCGGAGCCTCTGAACTGTCCTACCCAGCTGCAGGAAGTTACTCACGCGGCACGAAGCGATACCCAACCCACGGCTCTGTCAGGATGTGTTCCGGATGCTGGGGATCAGGCTCCAGCTTGCGTCTGAGCTGATTTATGAAGACACGCAGGTATTCAGTCT
>DASQID010000701.1:0-3946 GCA_035631775.1 Acidobacteriota bacterium | reverse complement strand
CTTCGGCCTGACTCGAAACTACTACTTACTTTTCGTCGCCGAGTTTCTCGGAGCGACGGGCTATACACTGATATCGGGTGCCGATCAAGCCCTACTCTACGACTCACTCATCGTGCTGAAGGAGGAACAGCGTGCCCGCTTTTATTTCTCGCGTTATGAGGCGGCAGGAACCTTGGGCCTTCTCGTTGCGTTTCCCATCGGCTCGCTGGTAGCCGGCCTCCGGAATTACCCCAGCCTGTTGCCGGTGCCGTTTGCCATGAGCGCGGTGTCGGCCGTGCTTGCAGCGGTCCTGTTTTTCTGGATAGAAGAGCCGCCCCGGACCAAGCCTGGACAAGGCTTTATCAAGTTTGGCTTGCTCGGGCTGCGCACCCTGTTTGCGCACACGGAACTGAGGGCATTTGTGCTCAATGCAGTCACCATTTCCTCCGTAACGTTCTTCGCATTCTGGTTCTATCAGCCCATAGCCGAGCGAGACGGGCTGAGCGTGACCTACCTTGGATTTATTGGCGCCGGCTTTAACCTGTTCTCCACGATATTGCTTGCGAACGCGCCGCTCCTGGAAAGAGTTGTCGGCGTGCGCCAAATCCTGCTGCTCTCCGCGCTCCTGCCGGGGATTCTCTTTATCGCACTCGGGTTTGCTCACAGGCTGGTATTCGCCCTGCCCGCCTTGTTTATCCTCGTGGGATGCAAGATGGTGCGGATTCCGATCTTGAACGGATTCATCAACCGCTATATCGAAAGCGAAAACCGTGCGACCGTGATTTCGTCCGTTTCACTGTTGGAGCGTTTCGTGACATTCCTGCTCTATCCGGTAGTCGGACTTCTGGCGGACGTCTCCCTCGACTACGCGCTGTGGTTGCTGGGAGGAGTGTGTCTGGTGTTTGCGGTCGGAACCCGCGTTAGTGGCCGCCTGCTGGATCTGTGAAGCTAATCCCTGGCCCCTGGTCCCCATCTCCTAGAGTACCTCGGAAATGGCCTTCGCCTGTGTAAAGAGGAGCAGGTAATCGCGCCCGCCGGCCTTGGAATCCGTTCCACTCATGTTGAATCCGCCGAACGGATGGACTCCGACCAAGGCTCCTGTGCACTTCCGGTTGACGTAGAGGTTGCCCACGTGGCACTCCTCCTTGACCCGCGCGATCTTTTCCCTGTTCCTTCCGTAGTACGAGCCTGTCAATCCGTATTCGCTGTCGTTCGCGATCCGGATGGCCTCGCCCAAGTCCTTGGTCTTAATGACCGCCAGCACCGGGCCGAAAATCTCCTCCTGTGCAATCCTGGCCTTTGGGGGTACATCAGCGATTACCGTGGGTTTAATGTAAAAGCCGTCGCCCTCTGCCGCTTCTCCTCCTGCCAGCAGCTTTCCCTCTTTGGAGCCGATCTCAATGTACTCGAGGATGCTCTTCATCGCCTTCTCGTTGATTACGGGGCCCATATAGTTCGACGGATCGGTAGTCGGGCCAACCTTCAGGCCCTTGACCTTTTCGATAAGCCTCTCGAGAAAGGCGGGGTATACCCGATCGTGAATGATAGCTCTCGAGCACGCGGAACACTTCTGTCCCTGAAAACCGTAGGCGCTTGCAACCACGCCGCCGACAGCGGCGTCGAGATCCGCATCCTCGTCGACGATAATGAAATCCTTGCCGCCCATCTCGGCGATCACCCGTTTGATCCAGATCTGTCCGGGCCGGGGACGGGCAGCCTCCTCGGTGATGTGGAGACCCACCTCTTTGGATCCGGTGAATGCGACAAATCGGACCATCGGATGCTCGACGATCGTGTTTCCGACGCTCGCTCCGCTTCCGGTCACAAAGTTGACGACCCCGGGTGGAAGGCCGGCTTCCTGGAGGATTTCCATGAAGAATGCGGCGATGGCCGGCGCGTCCGAAGACGGTTTCAGGATCACCGTGTTTCCGGCCACGATCGCCGCGGTCGTCATTCCGGCCATAATGGCGCAAGGAAAATTCCAGGGCGGAATGATGGCCCCGACCCCCAGCGGAATATACTGGAGTTCGTTATCCTCGCCGGGGAATCGGGTCAGCGGCTGGGGCGCTGCATAGCGCAACGCCTCACGACCGTAAAATTCACAAAAGTCGATTGCTTCTGCCGTGTCCGCATCCGCCTCCGCCCACGACTTGCCGACTTCAAAAATCATCCAGGCGTTGCACTCGAAGCGCCTCTTGCGCAGGAGGTTCGCAGAACGGAAGAGCACGTTGGCTCTCTCCGGAGCGGGTATCTTTTTCCAGTACTCGTAGGCTACGGCGGCGCTTTCAACGGCGCGTGTCGCCTGTCCGGCGTCCGCGCTCTGAAACACCCCGATCACCTGAGATTTCCTGCCGGGATTGATGGATCTGAAAGTCTTCGGGGACTTGAGGTGTTCCTTCCCGATGATCAGGTCGAACTCTTCTCCCAGCTTGTTCTGAACGAGTTCCAGCGCTTCGAATTGCCTCTTGCGATTCGCGTCCTGGCTGAAATCCAGAACCGGTTCGTTCTTAAATTCGGTGAGCATGAATTCGTCCTCCGCCTGAGTCGATTTGCCCCGCGCCCTTTCAGGCTGCGGCCCGCAGGCCCGCTGGCTTTGTTGCTCGCTCCTCACATACCACCCCGGGTATAGCTCGTCGCTCGCGCCTCGCCAGCGGGCTTGGGGGCCAGCAGCAAAATGTGAAGTTATTCTTGCGCCAGCCCTAAGGGTCCGGGCAAAAATAACTTCACAACTAGGCTGAAAGAAGAGTCCTGTGGCCCCGGGGGTCTGATGACCCCCGGCACATGAATGCATTCCGAGCCAAGTTGCGATCTTATTTCTATGCGAACCTGAGGCTCGAGGCCAAGCCGCACTGCTGGTCAGAGCAGATCCTTGAAATACGCAGCAGCTGCTTCCCAGTCGACGGTTTCGTCAGGCTTGCGGCCGAGACGATCATAAAGTCTGCGGCGGGCTTTTTTATCATCCACGGCGATGCGTGCCGCGATGACCAAGACGTCCTCGGCAACATCCAGGGGTACGACGATGCAACCGTCCCAGTCGCAGCCGACGATGTCGCCGGGACGCACCATGACCCCGCCGCAGCCCACCGGAACATTGACATCGATGAGTTCAACCCGGCCGGGGATGATGGTCCGGCCGATCCCCGCGCAGGCGACATTGCACTTCTGCATGATGACCTCATCGGTGTCCCGGCAGTTGCCCTCGGTGACGATGCCTGCAACACCGCGGGACATCATATCAAGGCTGTTGTTGGATCCCCAGTATCCGCATTCTTTTGCTCCGTTGGTGGAGGTTACGATGACGCAGCCGTGGGGCAGGTTCGAAGGCAGATTGGCATGCCAGCCGCCCATCTTGCCCCAGATGTCGTGTTGTCGCAGCGCGTCCTTCTTCTCGACAACGGGCATGCGGCGATTGGTCGGGATGACCCGCATCGTGACGGCCGGCCCCCAGAAACTCATCCCCATCCACAGAGGGCGGATGGACGGGTGCATCAGCGTCAGGTCCGCGCGGCCGACAGCGTCCAGACCGTCCGTGACGTCGGTGACGCGCAGAAACTTGCGGAAACGCGCCGCGATGGCATAGGGATCCTTGCCGGGGACAGGCGACGGGACTGTTTCTTTCGTGGCAGTGGCCTGGCTCTCCGCCGCAGCCGATGCCGCGCATCCAACAGCAGCCGCGGCAGCGAGTGCTGAAACTTGCAGGAAGTCGCGTCGCGTCTGAGAATCGGTTTTTTCGGTAGGCACGATAATATTCCTCCTCAATGGACAATGATGATTCGTTGCGTCTCACATTAAATCAGGGACGTTCCACACGTTCACGTGTTTTTTTGACTAAGGGCTGGTGCAAGAATAAATTCACATTTTGGCGCGAGCACCGGGCGGGCATCTGCTTTGTTGCCGCTCCTCGACGATATACACCGATATCGCCTGTGTCGCGGCGCCTCGCATCTGCCCGCCCAGCGCTCGCGCC
>DASQID010000700.1:0-5626 GCA_035631775.1 Acidobacteriota bacterium | reverse complement strand
GATGAATCGCCCATCAGGTCGGGCCCCGGAGGGGCCCAAGCAAGTAGCCGGGGGCGCAAGCCCCCGGATAGGATATTGCATAATATCGAGCCCCGGCAGGGGCGAAAGGCCTTTGTATGCCATGTGTTATCTGTCGCCCCTCCAGGGCTCTGATCTTTCTTGACAATCCCAACCCCGGGCTGCGCTTCGCTTGCCCGGGGCTATTGGCTGGCGCCCCTCCGGGGCGCTTTCCGCATGGCCAAGGAGTTTCGCGACGGAAACTAGCTATTGGGTAAACCCTGCTTTGCTGGGAGACTCACAGAGCTTGACAGTTCCAGGACCCAGTTTTTGGTACGCACAGGGTTCATGTGCGGGGGGTCATCAGACCCCCCGGTCGCCACCTCTGGTGGCGACGTGCGCCGGTCTGATGACCAGCGCCACAGGAAAACTCTATTCAAGCCAGCAGGTCATTACTGTTTTATCCTATGCATAGACTAAACTAGCATTGTCCTTGTTGTCAATGCCGCCTGCCTGGTGTTTTCAAAGCGCTGGCCAGGAGGGTAATCGAGGGATCCTCTGCCCGTTTGCCCTACATGTCGGTTACGCTTGGGCCCGGGACACAAGCAAGGTGGGTAGCGCAGTCGTGACGCCATTGCCCTGCAGTCAGCCTCGTTGACGACGGCTGCAAAGGGGCATAATATCGAAAAAGCATATGATTCTACCAATCTTTCCCTTGCCCAATGCCGTCCTGTTTCCGAAGACCCTCATGCCGTTGCGCATCTTCGAAGAGAGGTACCGCACCATGACCCGGGAAGCCCTTGCCGGCGACGGCAAGCTCGTCATGGTGCTATTGCGTGAGGGATGGGAAGAGGAGTCGAACAGCAACCCAGCCGTCCACGATATTGCCTGCCTCGGAAAGATCGAAACATACGAGGAGTTAGAAGACGGAAAGTATGACATAGTCCTTTCCGGCCTCCACAGGGTGCGGCTGATCCGAGAAATCCAGCATGCCCCCTATCGCCTGGCGGAAGTGGAGATTCTCGAGGACCTCGACTGCGACGATAGTGCGACGGAGGTAATTCGGCGCCGCAACCACCTTGGCGGCCTCTTCACCCGTTTTACAGAACTAGCGACCGGGGGCAAGTACCGAGCCATCGAACTCGTGCCCCAGTTCCAATTCGAACCGCTGGTAAACATGGTCGCTTCCACGCTGAACCTTCCTGCCCAGGAAAAACAGGCACTCCTGGAAATGGACGACATCACGCAACGATGTGACATGCTTATCCCCATCATGCAAAGGCAGCTGGAAGCGCTGATCCTTGTGCGGAAGTTTGAGAACATCAAGCCTCAGGATCCCAGCAGAAACTGAGAGGGTAGTTCATGAGCGGTCCTGTCATGTATGCCGTCCGCCAATCCTTCCCGCGTGAGAGGGAAGCCGATGCAGACGTTGCGGTCCGGCGAGAAATGCGAAGGTTGTCCGCAAACCTGCGAATCGAGCCCGGCGCGCGCGTTGGGATCTCGGTGGGCAGCAGGGGCATCTGCAATCTGGCGAGGATCGTAAGTAGTGTCGTGGGGGAACTCCGAGAGTTGGGGGCCAGCCCTTTCATTTTCCCGGCTATGGGGAGCCACGGCGGCGGAACCGCGGAGGGACAGGCGGCAGTACTCCATCACTACGGCGTGACCGACGAGGCCATGGGCTGCCCCGTTCTCTCGAGCATGGACGCGGTGCAAATCGGTCGATCCTCCGAGGGCATTCCGGTTTTCCTGGACCGGCACGCATATCAGGCGGATCACGTGGTCGTGCTGAACAGGGTCAAAGCACACACGGAGTTCAAGGGAGATGTCGAGAGTGGAATCATGAAGATGCTGCTCATCGGCATGGGGAAGCACGAGGGCGCCAAGGTGTACCACAGGGCCTTCGCGGACTATGGATTCGATCGGCTGGTGGAGAGCCTTTCCAGGATTGTGATAGAGAAAGCCAAGGTTCTGTTTGCACTGGCCATCGTGGAAAACGCTTACGAAGAGACAGCCTTGATTCGAGGGTTGCTCCCCGCGGAGATTGTGTCGGCCGAGCGCTCCCTTCTGCTGAAAGCCAAGGAATTGGCAGCCAGACTTCCCTTCGACGATATAGACGTTCTGATCGTCGACGAGATGGGCAAAAACATAAGCGGATCCGGTATGGATACGAATGTGCTTGGAAGATTTTACAATCGTGTGGCCAGAGAGGCAGCGAAGCCCAGAATCAAGCGAATCTATGTGCGCAGCCTGACGCAGGAAAGTCTGGGTAACGCATGCGGGATCGGGCTTGCGGATTTTACGCACCGGGCCGTGATCCATTCCATGGACGCGCACGTCACCAATACGAACTGTGTGACTGCAGTAAACCCCGAAAAGGCACGCATACCTATTATCTGCGAGTCGGACCGGGAGGCCTTGGATTATTGCTTCGCAACGATTGGTCTCACTCCGCCGGCACGGGCGCGTCTGATCCGGATTCGGAATACGCTGCATCTGGCCGAGGTGGACATCTCCGAATCGTTATACCGTCAGATGACGGGCCGCGCCGATTTAGAGTGTCTTGCCGGGCCGGCTCCCCTCGAATTTGACGCTTCAGGGCAACTCGGGCCGATGCTCTCAGCGTCGCACGCCGCCCATCAGGACCGCCGCATCCTTCTGGAAATGCACAAGAAATAAAAAAGACTCACCCATTTCGCCTAATTTGTGTAACTTGTGGCTGATTCCATGTGAAGTTCCAACAACTTGCAGCTTCGGGAGGCGCGGATGAAAGGAAAATATCCGGAGAATCCTACCCACCACATCACTGACATTCGGGACCTGTTCCTCCAAAGCACTCGAAAGTATGCCGATCGGATCGCTCTCCAATACAAAAAGGACGGCCGCTGGATCCCAATTTTGTACCGGGAGCTGCGAACGGCTGTGGAAGAAACCGCCTGCGGGCTGGCCGCCTTGGGGCTCCAGCCGGTGGAGGGTAAGCTTGCCATTGTCGGCGACAACCGTCCGGAGTGGGCTGTCAGCTATCTCTCGGCAGCCACCACGGGAATCGTCTGCATTCCGATCGACCGGGACTTGCGGGAGACGGAGGTTTATCACATCCTCTATCTCTCGGGCGCGCAAGCCATAGTTGCGGACGGCAAACACATCGAGATGATCCTCGAAATCCGGCGCAAACTCCCCCGTCTTAGCACCGTGATCAACATGGATGAAGCGGATGAGCGGGACGGGGTTCACAGCTTCCGGCATTTGAGAGCTCTGGGTTGCGGTCGGATGGCTCTAGGAAAGAACGATTTCGAGCAGCGCGACGTGACGCCGGATCATCTCTTATCCATCCTCTTCACCTCTGGAACGATGGGCAATTCCAAAGGGGTGATGCTCAGCCACGGAAACGTGGCCGTCAATATTGTGGATGCGGTCAAATGGGTGAACCTGCAAACGGAGGACCGCTTCCTCTCGGTTCTGCCGATGCACCACAGCTATGAGTGCACGGACGGCTTCCTCCTGTCCCTGTACCGCGGCTCACTGACGTCGTATGCCGAAAATCTCCGCAGGATTGCGGAAAACATGGCGGAAACCAAGAGTACTGCCGTTCTCGGCGTTCCGCTCCTTTGGCATGCCATCTACCGGAAGATTGCGGAGGCGATGGTGGAAAACGGCATGTGGAAGGTGAACGCGGCAAAGAAACTCGCCAGCATTTCGGAAAAGGTGCTTCGCAGACAGATCCGCCGCAAGATTTTCGCAAAGGTCCACGAGAAATTCGGAGGATGCGTCCGGATACTCATTTCCGGGGGCGCTGCCGTCGATCCGGAGGTCGCCCGAGGATTCCGTGAGCTGGGCTTCACTTTCCTGCAGGGATATGGTCTGACTGAAAGCGCGCCGATTATCAGCGTAAACCGTGATTTTGCTTTCAAGGATGATGCCGCAGGACTCCCGCTGCCAAGCGTCGAAGTGACAATCGCCGATGATGGCGAGGTACTGGCCAGGGGTCCCAACATCATGAAGGGTTATTACAATAATCCGGAAGCTACGGCGGAGACCATCGTCGATGGTTGGCTCTATACCGGGGACCTCGGTTACCTTGATGAGGACGGTTTCCTGCACATCCAGGGGCGCAAGAAGGCGGTGATCGTCACACCGGGAGGCAAGAAGATATACCCCGAAGAGGTGGAAGCGGAGCTAATGAAGTCTCCATACATCCTGGAGTGCCTCGTCTGGGGCGAGACGCCCGATAATCCCAGCCAGGAGGTAGAGGTTCAGGCCATCCTCGTTCCAAACACCGAGTACTTCATCAATCAGGGATTGGAAAAAATGGGAGCCGTGGACAGCGCCCGCGTCGAGGAGATACTTCAGAGGGAAGTGAAGGAAAGGTGCCAAAATCTGGCACCTTTCAAGAGGGTCACCCGCGTGACGATCCGCTACGAGGAGTTCGAAAAGACGACGACCAAAAAGATCAAACGGTACCTCTATGTCGCCAAGCCGAGAATGGTGGGCGCTCAGAAGCGGTAATGTATAGCCATTTCAACAGGGATATGATGTGCATCTTTACGCCTTGACGTCTTCGCAATGGCTATTGAAAAAGCCGCCGCGAAGACGCCGAGACCCGAGGACAGGCACTGCATCCCTCGTTGCCGGAGAGACCGGGCAATGTCGAGCGAAAGCCGGGAAAGCAAGGTCGCACTCGTGACGGGAGGAGTGCGCGGCATCGGCCGCGCCGTGTCGGTCGCCCTCGCCCGCTGCGGCTGGTCGGTCGCCGCAAACTATCGGACGAGCGAGAGCGATGCGGCAGCTCTGGAGAGCGAGTTGCGGGCAATGGGCGTCAAGGCGGAGTGCGTGCGCGCAGACATCTCGGATCCTTCACTCGCCGCTGAGTTGGTCCGGCACGTAGAGGCTGAGTTCGGGAGAATCGACGCTCTCATCAATTGTGCCGGTACTTACCGCAGGATTCATCTCCTGGAGGAGACGATCGAGGGCTGGCACGCCATGTTCGAGAACAACCTCCACCCCATTTTCTATCTGAGTCATGCCGCCGCCGCTGGGATGATGGCCCGCAAATGGGGGAGGATCGTCACCTTCAGCATGGCGAACGCCGATCAACACGTCGGCCAGCCCTTTATCACGGCCCATTACATAGCGAAGGCAGGGGTGCTGATCCTGACCCGGACGCTCGCCAAAGTACTTGCTCCCCACGGCATCACCGCGAACTCCATTTCGCCGGGCTTCATTGAAACAGGCGGTGCCCCGTTGGAAGATCTGTCGAACACGATAAGAAACATCCCGGCCGGCTATGTGGGACACCCGCGGGATGCAGCTTCCGTTGTATGCTTCTTGCTCTCCGAAGAAGCGCGCTATATCAACGGTACCAACATTCATGTAAGCGGAGCTTGGGGAATCTGAGGATTTACGATTGACGATTGACGATTGAAAAAGCAAGACCCGGATCAGGTGCCCGACTGCTGCACGGTACCCATCGATGTGCTTCCTTCCATTCTGCGAAGCGGCCCGTCTTAGGGCTGGCGCAAGAATAAATTCACATTTTGGCGCGAGCACCGTCGCGCCTGCGGCGATCCTGGGGCGGGCAGATGCGAGGCGCCGCGACGCAGGCGATATCGGTGTATATCGTCGAGGAGCGGCA
>DASQID010000699.1:0-8148 GCA_035631775.1 Acidobacteriota bacterium | reverse complement strand
CTTGCCCAGGTCCTCCGCAAATTCGACAGCGAAGTGTTGGGCGAGAGGCAGGATGTCGTCCCCGCGCTCACGGAGAGGCGGCAGTTCGATCGTGAGCACGTCGAGCCGGTAGAACAGATCCTCTCGGAAAGAGCCCTTTTTTACCAGCGACGGCAGACTCTTGTTGGTGGCCGCGAGAATTCTCACATCAACCTTGCGGGGGAGCGTGGATCCCACCATCATCACTTCCCTGTCCTGGAGGACGCGAAGGAGCTTTACCTGCATCGACAGACTGGTTTCGCTTATCTCATCCAGAAATATGGTTCCGCCGTCCGCGGTCTGGAAGAAGCCGGCCCTGCTCTCGCTCGCACCGGTAAAAGCGCCCTTCACGTAGCCGAAGAGCTCGCTCTCCAAGAGGCTCTCAGGGATTGCACCGCAGCTGACAGGAACGAAAGGGGCGGCGGATCGTGGGCTGCTGTAATGGATGGCGCGAGCGACAAGCTCCTTGCCTGTACCGCTTTCGCCTGTAATTAGAACTGTGGCAACGCTGGACGCCGCCTTGGTGATTGAGCTGAAAATTTTGAGCATGGGGGCAGACTCACCGATCAGTCCGTGGGGTGATCTGGGCGTACGGTGGCTACGCGTCCCCGTTGAGCGGCGTAGTTGCAGCTTATCCATTGCCCGGTGTACGGCAGCCAAGAGCTCTTCATCGGTAAACGGCTTGGAGAGGTATTCCTCTGCGCCCGTCTTGATCGCTTCGACGGCTCCTTCTATGGAAGCGTAGCCGGTTATCATCATGACCTCGGTGTTCTGAAAGTTCTCCCGCACATGGCGAATGAGATCCAGTCCGCTCACTTTGGGCATTTTCAGATCAGTGATCACAAGGTCCACGGGCGTCGAATCCAGGACACCGATGGCTTCCTGTACGCTGGTTGCCGTGAAGGTCTGATACCCCGCCGAGGCGAGGTTTCGTTGCAGAACTTCGACCGTCGCCGGCGCATCATCGACGATCAGAATCCTATCCTTCTCAGACGTGCTCGCCATTTCAGCTCCCTTAGGGTTCGCACAAGAGTCAGCTACCACCCGCACAGCGAATGGCTTGACGAAGCCCCCCGGAGGGGGGCAAGCCAGTAGCCCCGGGCAAGCGCAGCGCGGCCCGGGGTCTGTCGTCCCACTCGACCACAGCCCCGGTAAGGGGCGACAGAACTCCTGAACACGACCGCCCTTCTGTCGCCCTTCCAGGCCTTCCAGGGCTCTCGACTTCCTCGATTCCCAACCCCGGGCTGCGCTTGCCCGGGGCTGTTGGCTGTGCGCCCTTCCAGGGCGCGGGCTTGCTCTTATGGTTGATCCCTGCATTTCCGTGTCTCATCTTGTCCAACGGCAAAGGATCGAATGAGGAACACTTGCCGCTATTTTCATTCGTCATTCGTCCCTCGTCATTTCTATTTCCGGGGCTTGAACCGGCAGGCGGACTTCAAAGCGTGAGCCGCGCCCCACCTGGCTGGCGACATGAATCGACCCACCATGAGCGGTCACGATGCCGTGGGCCACAGAAAGGCCCAGGCCGGTCCCTTCGTTCACGTCTTTTGTGGTAAAGAACGGGATGAAGATGCGGCTCAACACCTCGCGGCTCATGCCGGTACCCGTGTCTTTCACGATCAGCCCCACCTGGTCCGGACCCGGCAGTGTCTGCACCAGGAGTTCACCGCCTTCCGGCATGGCTTGGATGGCATTCACCACCAAGTTGACCAGCACCTGAGTAATCTGCGAAGGGTCCGCGGAGATGTCCGGCAGATCCGGAGAGAGCCGACGCAAAAGCTGAATGCCTGTTTTTGTGCACCTGGTCTCGAAAAATCCGAGTCCTTCTTCGACTATGCGATTGAGATTCACACGCGTTTTACTCGACGGCATCTGGCGCGCGAATAACATTAGCTTTCGGATGACATCCCTGGCATACAAAGATGCAGAGGCAATCCGTTCGAGGTCCCTCCGCGCCTGCTCGGGAAGGTCGGGGCTCTTGAGTGCAAGTTGTGCGAAGCCGAGCACATTTCCCAGCGGCTCGTTCAGCTCGTGTGCGACACCCGCTGAAAGCTGGCCGATCGTCGCCAGTCGGTCAGCATGGAGAAGTTGCTCTTGAAGTTTGGTCTTCTCCTCCTCTGCCTGTCTACGCTCGATGATCAGAGCCACCTCACGGGCAACGGTATCAATGAGATTCCTCTCCTCCTGGAGGAAGGGACCCTCGTCGCGCTCGGGCTTTTCCTGTGCGTAGGTGACCTCCACGCATCCTCTGTGCGCTCCTTGAGCGGTTATCTCGGCGATTTGTCTTTGCACACCCTCTTGGAAGCCCGCGCTGGTGTAGGATTGATTGTCGATTGTCAGCCTGCCCGAAGCAATATCCGGATAGAGCCAGGCGGGGGGCAGAAGTTCAACAATCCCTTGAAGAATCTCCGGCAGCGCAAGATCCTGCCGGGCAGCGGTGCGGGCGATTCCGTAAAGACATGTCAGCTCTTTCACTCGTTCCCGCAGAAGTGCATTGGATCTGCGGTGAGCCAGTGCAATCGCCAGGGTCTGTGCGACGCCTTCGTACAGCTCGATTTCCTTCGCGGTAAAGAAATCCGGATGACCACGTTTCAGGAGCAGCAATCCGATTCTGTCGTTGCCGACGTCGAGCGGGATTATTGCCAGAGAGGGAAACTCCCCATCGATCAGGGCCGACTCCGACTCTCCGAAGCGAGCATCCGGCCCCCCGGTCCAGAAGCTCCCGTTGGGGGTGAGGAATGACGCCTCGGGCGAAGCCTCACGCATGAAAAGACTCAGGCAGAAACGGTCGCCTGGCCAAGAGAACGTGCCGGCGCGCGCCAGCCGGCGCTGCCAGGATTCGCTTTCAAAGCGAAAGTATTCGGGAACCTCACGCCTGGCCTCGCAGCGGAAAAACGTGCTGCCCTCATGGAGCTGCACTTCTATGACGTCACAGCCGGAGAAATCAATCAGGATGCCTGTGGCTTCGCGCAGAAAGTCAGCCCGCTGGCGCCCATGAAGCTCGCAGCGCAGGATCGTGTTCGAGAGCGCGCGAAAGTCTTCCGGTGATCTTCGGTTGGCCGGGTTCCCGGCGTCTCTGCAGTCGATTTCAGTCATGTTCCCGGCTACTGTAACCAGCTAAAATTGGAATATCAATTTCCATCTGCGGATGAGACTCTGCAGGATGCAAAATGTTGCGCAATACCGAAGCTGACTAACTTCTGTCGATTGCTGAAGGGGGACGGATGAGGATACTGGTAAGTGGAGCGTCGGGCCTGATTGGGTCCGCACTGTTGCCTCACCTAGCCGCTCGCGGGCATGAAACGAGCCGGCTGGTCCGCGCCTCTTCAAAAGCAAGGGTCGCGGGAGTTGTCTGGGATCCGTCGGCAGGCGTCCTGGACGCGACGAGCCTCGAGGGGTTTGACGCCGTCGTGCACCTCGCAGGAGAAAATATCGCGGGCGGTAGATGGACGGCCGACAAAAAAAGAAAGATTCTGGAAAGCCGCAGCAAAGGCACACAACTGCTGGGCGGAACTTTGTCACGTCTCGCGCAGCCGCCCAGAGTTCTCGTCAGTGCCTCTGCGATCGGCTTTTACGGCGATCGCGGTCCGGATGTCATGCGCGAGGACAGTCCGCCCGGTAAAGGCTTCCTGCCGGAAGTTTGCACAGCCTGGGAGGCAGCGACCCGCCCCGCGGCGCTGAAGGGCATTCGCGTCGTCACTCTCAGGATAGGAATTGTGCTGAGCACCGCCGGCGGTGCACTAAAGCAGATGCTGCCGCCTTTCCGCTTGGGACTCGGGGGGAAAATAGGAAGCGGTAGACAGTTCATGAGCTGGATCACTCTGGATGACCTCGTGGGCGTCCTTCATCACAGTATCGAGAACGACTCACTGAGTGGAGCGGTGAATGCAGTTGCCCCCAATCCGGTGACGAACATCGAGTTCACCAGAACGCTGGGACACACCCTTTCGCGGCCGACAATTCTGCCGCTGCCGGCCTTCGCTGCTCGCTTGGTGCTGGGAGAAATGGCGGACGAGCTGCTGCTTTCTAGCACGCGGGTTGAGCCTGCGAAGCTCATCGCCGCGGACTTTCATTTTGAGCACTCCGAGCTGGAGCCGGCTCTGCGTCATGTCCTGAGTTAGTGTCGAGGAATCTCGAAGACTATGATTGGATCGGACCCGACCTCAGCGCCCTTTCGATCGCGTCCACGTCGAAGACACAGCCGCCCCATGTGCCGCCGCTGATTCCCTGCAGGGCGGCCCAGAGTCTGGTATCGGAAGGAAGATTCGGATCCGCACACAGATCCGCCCGCGGCGTCCTCTGCTCGAGCACCCGCGTTCCCTCCTCCGGCCCGTACACCTTGTCTCCGTGCCCCACGAGATCAACCGATGCCTCCAGTTTTCGCCGGTCGACGACGATTCGGATCAGATCACGATCGAGCACCTTGCCGATCGGCCCTTGGGCAAGAGCCTCCGGCGCGATATGGCCGATGCAGGCGCCCGTCGAAAGGCCGGAAAACCGCGCATCGGTCAGCACGGCCACGTCCTTTCCCCAAGGCAGGTCTCTGAGAGCGGCAGTGACCTGGTAAATCTCCTCCATGCCGGCACCTGACGGTCCCCGGCAAATCAGAACCAGAACATCTCCAGGAGCGATGCGCTCCGGCCCTTGGCTCTTGATAGCTGCCATCGCGGCCCGTTCGCTCACAAAGACGCGCGCGGGTCCGGTTTTTCGATAAACATTGTCGGCGTCGACCACGGCGGGATCGATTGCCGTGCTCTTGATGACCGAACCTTGCGGAGCGAGATTCCCGCGAGGGAAGCTGACAGTGCTGGTCAGCCCCCGTCGGGCGGCCTGCTCGGGGCTCATGATGACATCGTCCGGCTCCACTCCGTCTTGACGCTTCAGCCACTCCCTCGAGAGCGTGCGTCGCTCGGATTTTTCCCACCAATCGAGAAGCGTACCGAGCGGCTCGCCGCTTACGTTCAGACACCGTTCGTCCAGGAGCCCCAGCCTACGCAGGTGGAGCATGACTTCCGGCACGCCGCCGGCCAGAAATACCTGCACCGTAGGATGATTCCTCGGACCATTGGGAAGGGCATCCACCAGACGCGGCACCACGCGATTGACATGCATCCAGTCTTCGATCGAAGGTCTCGGCAATCCCGCCGCGTGTGCGACGGCGGGAAGGTGCAGCAACAGGTTCGTGGAGCCGCCAAAGGCGGCATGCACTGCCATTGCGTTCCGCACAGCCTCGGGCGTGAGAATTGCGCGAGTGGTGATCCCTCTGATTTCGAGCAGTGTGAGGGCGCGCGCAGAACGGCGCGCCATATCGAGCCAGATCGGCTGGCCCGACGGAGCCAGAGCGGAGTGGGGCAACGCGAGTCCCAATGCCTCTCCGACTACTTGGGAAGTCGCGGCCGTTCCCATGAACTGGCATCCCCCACCCGGCGATGCACAGGCACGGCACCCTAACTCGGAGGCTTCCTCCAGCGAGATCAAGCCGTGGGCAAATCGCGCGCCTATGGACTGGATGGTGCCTGCATCCTCACCCTCGCGGGGCGGAAGGGACACCCCTCCGGGAACCAAGACGCACGGCAAGTCCGTGCTGGCTGCGAGTGCCATCATCATTGCGGGTAGTCCCTTGTCACAGGTGGCGACTCCCAGCACGCCGTTTCTTGTCGGCAGGGACCGAATCAGACGACGCAAGACTTGAGCGGCGTCGTTGCGGTAGGGGAGGCTATCCATCATGCCTTTGGTTCCCTGCGTCCTCCCGTCGCAGGGATCGGTACAGAAACCGGCAAAGGGGACGTATCCGCGCTCCTTGAGTTCCTGCGCGGCGGCCGACATCAGCAGGCCGACCTCCCAGTGGCCGGTGTGGTATCCCAGAGCCACCGGGGCTCCGTTCGGTGCCCGGATTCCTCCCTGCGTGCTGAGGATCAGAAACTCTTTCCTTCCCAGCCGGGCCGGATCCCACCCCATGCCAGCGTCCATGCTCCACCCGAACAGATCGCCGCTCGGACTTTCCAGCAGGCGCTTGTCCGTCAACGGCAGTCTGCCCTCAGGACCACGCGCCTTCGTATGAACCTTAATCAGAAGGTCCTCTGCGGTGGGGAGGATTTCGGCCAGACTGGCGAACTTCTCGTGATTTGTAACCATAACCCTATAATATATTGACGACTTACGATTTACGATTGACGATTTGGTGGGCTTGTGGAACGTTGCTTTGCGTGTCTTGGCGCACTTCGCGTCTTGGCGGTTTTCTATTATATTAGAAATCTCCGCCGAGGGGCAAGGTACGCTAAGAACGCCGAAAATCGCAATTGGCTACAATCGTCAATCGCAGATCGTCAATCGTAAATCCTCTATGCCTCAAATGTCAGTCAGCCAGCCACCCGACCAGCGTTTGCGGATCGATCCGCAAACGCTCAGGCTGAAGGAGTATCCCCGGTCGTTTTTCCTCCGCCCCACCGAAGTCGTTGCACAGGAACTGATCGGTGCATGGTTTGCGCGGCGCTATCAGGGGCTTTGGTATGGCGCGCGCATAGTCGAGACGGAAGCATACCTGGGAAGTAAGGACGCCGCGGCTCATTCCTGGCGCGGGCGCCGCACACCGCGCGTCGAACCGATGTACAGGAACGGCGGGCACCTGTACATCTTTTTCGTCTATGGGATGCACTATTGCGCGAACATCGTCACTCAAGCGGAAGGAATTGCCGAAGCGGTTCTGATCCGCGCCGCGGAGGGACCTCCGGAAGCGCCGCCCAAGTTCCTCTCGGGGCCGGCCAAGCTCTGCTCCGTCCTTGGCATCACGACCGCATCCAGCGGCGAGGATTTGCTTGCCGGAGGAGACATTCGGCTTTTCCGGCGCATCGGCAGAAAGCCTCGGATCGGTGTGACCCCGCGCATTGGAATTGACTACGCCGCCGAGGCGAAGGATTGGCCGCTGCGTTTTTTTGACCTCGATTCCCCTGCAGTCTCAGGCCCACGTTCATTTAAGAAAACTAATATCCTAAGACATCAGTAAGAAAAGGTCCCCACCTTCGGGGGATGCTATACTTCGGCGAGTTGCACGGGTCACTCGGGTGATCCCTGTTTAAGATCAGATCTTGGGAGGAGAAATATGAGGAGAGTCATCGCGTGTGTCGTATTGGTGTTCGCTCTATCCTGCATGGCGCTCTACGCCGGTGAGTGGACCGGTTATATATCCGATGCCAACTGCGCTGCGAAGAAGGGTGAAAGTGCGGACCATGCTGCGTGTGCCAAGAGCTGCATTACCAGAGGTGCCGCGGCTGTTTTTGTATCCGAGGGCAAAGTCTACAAGCTCGACAAACAGGATGAGGCGAAG
Organism: Acidobacteriota bacterium; assembly: GCA_035631775.1. Lineage (GTDB taxonomy): Bacteria > Acidobacteriota > UBA6911 > UBA6911 > UBA6911 > DASQID01. The sequence continues at coordinate 806 of DASQID010000699.1, read as the reverse complement.
AAGCTTGCCGGAGAAAAAGTCGTCCTCAAAGGCGATGTTAGCGAGGACGGGGCTTCGATAAAGGTCGAAAGTATCGAGAAAGCCGAAAACTAAAATCGAAGCTCCTTGGCGGCTTAGAGCCTTTGCGGTGGCTTTCAAAAAAGCCACCGCAAAGACGCCAAGGCTCAAATAACGCGAACCATCCCGACTATTTGGGATAGATCATAGTATTCGGATCCGGCAGCGGAATCCGCGTGATCTTGCCCGCCGAAATCTTCTGCCAGGAGTACTGCGGCTTGTCCGGACTCCCCTTCAGAATGTCATCGACGTTTCCCACCGCAAGGATGAGAACCTTATCCGGATGCAGATATTTCTGAGCAACCCGTAGCACATCATCCACGGTAACAGCCCGTACCCTGTCGCGATAGGTCTCCCAGTATTTCGGATCGCGCCCAGTGAATTCGTCGTCGGCAAAAGTACTGGCGATTGCCATCGCGGATGCAAAATTACGCGAGAGCGTTTCGATGGCACTGTTTTTTACCGTGTCGAGTTCCTCCGCCGACACCTTCTCCTTACGGATCCGTTCGATTTCTTCCAGGACAATCTGGGTTGCCTGAGCGGCAGTGGCACTCTTGGTCTGGAATCCGGCGCGGAACAGCCCTTCGTAGTAGATTCCGGCAGTGTAGCTGGAACCCGCACTGTAGGCCAACCCTTCATCCGAGCGCACACGGTTGGTAATTCGGGAGGTAAAGCCGGATCCGCCCAGAATATCGTTCATCATATCGATGGCGAATTCGTCCGGGTTTCCTCTCATAATGCCGAGGTGG
>DASQID010000698.1:0-12318 GCA_035631775.1 Acidobacteriota bacterium | reverse complement strand
TCTCGATCAGCCCTGGGGACACCTCATCACTCCTGATTACATCGTGGATCATTTCGGCGATCTATTCGAGGTGCAGCCCGAGTTTCTCGCACTCTCCCAGAAGGTCTTGCCCCACTTTCGCAAGCAGATACCGGTCTTATTCGAAGGTAAATTGCAGCAGGAACTTGCCTGGCGTCTGGTCAAGCTGCTGATCCTCGTTCATCTTTCTCCCCGCCGTGAAAGCCTGGATGCAAATGAGGCGGCACGCTGGCTCCTGTTCAAAGTCTCCAGCGCTGATCCGGCCAAAAACTTGGAGATTGTGAAGCGCCTCCTCGACTCCATGGTTCAGGAAGGCGCTTACCTCAAGCGCAAAGGGACGCGTTACGCCATTGATTTGCAGGACGACAGCAAGGAATACCTGGAACAGCTCCTCTCGAAAACGGTCGGGGAACTCAAAGGGCGTGGAGACCTCGTATTTGAAGAGCTCGTCCCCTGTCTGAACCAGACGGAGTTCAATCCCTTTGCCTTGCCGCGCGACCGATGGCACACGCGCAAAGTCCGCTGGCATTTCCACGAACGGGACATCCAAATCTATATTGGTGGCGGCGCTCCCGAAGAACCTAAAGGACTGGCGCTGCAGATCGGCCTTCCATGGGGACCAGCAGCGGAAGGAGCCCATTGCTTCCGCATCCTTCCGGCGGCCCTCGAACCAAGTCCGGACATTCTCGATCTGGCCTCGTTGCACCAGCTCCAAGGACGGCCGCTTTCCGCGCGCGTGATGGCGCGCATCCAGGAGCGAATTGCCGCACGCGCCTCCTGGTTCCGTTCGCTTGTGCGGACGTCGTATAACGAAGCAATTGTGATGGATCCCTCTGGAAACAGGGCGACACCGCCTCTGCTTCCGCTCCAGGGCGGCTTCAACGGCTGGCTGAACGCCTATTGTGAATGGGTGCTGAGGCAGACATACCCGATGCACGAGCGCTTCGCGCCAGGCTACGGCCCGCTTCCGAAGGAAGGCTATCGCCAGTTTATGAAGTTCGCCGCGGAACACGATCTGGGGTCGGAGCAGGCACCGGATTTTGTGAAGCTCATTCGCGAAGCCTACCTGCTGCCGATGGGACTGATGCAGCGGCGTGGCGCGGAGTACATCGTCCACCCGAAGCTCGACAGTCACGATCTCGTGCGACTTCTCACGCAGATCCTGGAGCATCATCCCACACCGCAGCGCGTCTATCAGCACTTGAGCGCCCCGGTCTACGGGCTCGTGCCGGATCAAATCCACCTCCTCCTGCTCGTGCTGCTCATTCAGGGCGAACTCGACATTGTCAAGGGAGACCAGTCCTATCGCGACGCATACGAAACCCTGATCAACCCGCTCCAATACGACAAGATTCTCCCGGGAAGCGCTCTCAATCTCAATCAGTTGCGCGACCTGCAGATCCTTTGCGAGGGATTCCATCTCCCAACCCCAAGACAATGGAGCGTGCTTGCGCAGAAGCGAGCGATCGAACAACTGAGGAAGTACGGCAGCCGCCAGCGTGACCAGTTGAGTGAGTTCGTGATAAAACTGAAATCCTATGGTGGCGCCGGCGACCTGATTGCGAAGGTGGAGGAGACCATCTCCCAGTGGCTGGCGCTGGACAAAGGCGATCACGAGCTGCAGGGCTTTGAGCACTTCTCCTATGCCATAAGATCGCCGCAGCGTTTCGTCTCTGAAGCGGACGAGATTTCCTCTCTTCCCGCCCGCTTCGAGGGGCTGCTGCGCGAATCGCAGCGATTCGTGCATCTTTTCGGCGGTGATGTGCTGGCACACTGCCCGAATCCCGATATCGCCTGCCAGTTTGAAGCGCTGGGTCCACCACCTCCGTTTTCCGCGCCGGAGGAACTCGAGACTTGGCTCCGGCGAGCCCAGGCCGTGTACCGGAAATATCAGGAGTGGTATCGCGAGTCGCACGAGCACTGGCGATCCGCACTGGGCGCTCACCCGATCTGGAGCTATCGAATTCCCCCCATAGCCCGGAGTAAACATCTCGCTGTCGATTCCTTGGTGCGCGACGCGGAATCCCTCATAGCGGAGGCCAGGCGGCTGCGCTGCACCGGTTTGACGCCGCTCGACTTCCAGCCTCTCTGCAGGTGTGGATTTGACGGAACCCAGAGCCCGCTCTCCAACGTCCTGCAACGCTTCGAAGACGCATCCGGGAGGCTGGGGAAGGAGATCAGACTGTTCTTTCAGCAGGACAAGGTGAAAGCGAAGGTCCGCGAGTGGGTGGACCAGGGACTGGGAGTCAGCACGCAGTCCCTCACCTATCTGGAAGGCAAGTCGGACTATCCGGAGATCGAGAACCTCACGCTCTTCGACCAGCACCTGTCCGGGCTGGAACTGGTCAAGCCGATCCGTGCCGACGACCTGCTCAACGTACTCGGCGAGCGGGTTTGGGAGAAAGCCGCGCTCATGAGAGCGCTGGACGAGTTTTTCGAACGTGCAGGTCCGCGGATTGCCTTCCGACGAGAAGAATCAGCTCCGAAACACGAGTTGGTGGCCTGGTGTTGCCGCCAGGCCCTGGAGCGCGGTCTGCCGCTGCCGCCCGGTTTGTCCCCCGCCGAGCGCGCATTGCTCGCGGATGCGATTGAGCCGAAATGGGTCTCCCAGGTCAGTCTCGAAAAAATCGAACAGATGGGATTCCCGGAAGACGCTATCCGGCGAATTCTCGATTTGCTGATGAACGGGCTCTTGCAGGTGCCCGGCCTCGCCGCGTCTTCCGGCCCGGTCGCGGCCGCACTCGAACTTCTGAAACCATCGCACCCTGCCACGCCCGATTCCCTGGCCGCGACAATCACGTGTCTCTATGAACAGAACGAGCGGTTCCTCGCGCTCCGCCCGCAACTCTGGTTGGCCCACCTAGACGAGTTGGCCGAAGCCGCACTCGCGCCGCCCCCGGAAAAGCTCGATGACTTGCTGCAGAGATACCTCGACGCCCAATGGATTCTGATTGATTGCCTGGGGGCGCCGCTCTCCAAGACTATGAGAGAACTCCTTCCTGAAGTCCTGCCCAATTGGCAGCTCCAGAAGCTGGAGTTCGGCATGGTTTCCAGGCAGACGTCCACGAATGCCTTCTACATGGGACTGATCGGACGCGATTTCAAAAAGGCATTCGAGAAAGTCGATGCGATCGATACGCTGATTCATGGACGCAAGCTCAACCTGAAGGATCTGGCGAAGCTCGCGCGCGCGGAACTCGAGATTGCTTTCAGAAGGATAGCGGTTCGCCTGGACCGCACTCAGCCTGTGTTGATTTTCGGAGATCATGGTTTCCGGCTGACGTTCGACGGCAGCGGATTCACTCATGGCGGCGCTTCGACTTTGGAACGAATTACCCCCGTGTTTGTCTTGAGCCCCCTCGTGTAATTGCGGATTGCGAACTGCGGATTGCGAATCGATGGAGGTGTCATGAAATTCAGTTTGAAGTGCCTCATCCTGTTGTGGACGATAGCGGCCGTTGCGGCTGAAAATTACGAGGTCAGAGTGGAGCGAGGCGTCGTCGCGAAAATGCGTGACGGTGTATCGCTGCGCGCCGACATTTACCGACCTAAGGCAGAGGGGAAATTCCCGGTCCTGTTGCAGAGAACTCCCTACAACAAGGCGGGCGGATTCGAGTTCGGTCTGAGGGGTGCGGCTCGCGGATATGTCGTCATTTTTCAGGATGTGCGCGGCCGCTATTCATCTGAGGGCGAATGGTATCCCTTCAAGCATGAGTCCGACGACGGCTACGACACGGTTGAATGGGCAGCGGCCCTTCCTTACTCGACCGGCAAGGTCGGGATGTTCGGCGGCTCCTATGTGGGCGCGACTCAGATGCTGACCGCGATTGCACACCCGCCGCACCTGGCCGGTGTCTTCCCCGTGGTTACTGCCTCAAATTACCACGACGGTTGGACCTATCAGGGAGGAGCGTTCGAGCAGTGGTTCAACGAATCGTGGACCTCCGGCCTCGCTCAGGACACCCTCAGCCGGCGGGTTGCTGCAACCAACGCTCTGCCTTGGATTTCCAAACTACCTCTCGAGAACTACCCGCTGTTGGATGTCGGCGGACTGAACAGATCCGACGTCCTGCGGGATCTGGCGCCCTATTTCCTCGACTGGCTGGCCCATCCGAACTTCGACGCTTACTGGAAGCAGTGGTCGATCGAAGACAGCCACGAGCATATTCAAGTACCCGTCTACAGCGTTGCGGCCTGGTACGACATCTTCCTGGGCGGTTCCCTCAGGAACTATGTGGGGATCAAGGCCATGGGCGGGAGCGAGGCCGCGCGGCGCGGCCAGCGCCTGCTTATTGTCATTGGAGGCCACGCGGGAGGAGGCCGGAAGATCGGCGATGTGGATTTCGGGCCGCAGGCTGTCATCGACACCGACGAGGTGATGATCCGTTGGTACGACCATATCCTGAAAGGACAGACCAACGGAGTGGAGCAGGAGAAGCCGGTAAAGATGTTTGTAATGGGCAGGAATGTGTGGCGTGAAGAGGCAGCATGGCCGCCGACCGACGCGAAGAACACACGGTATTACCTCCACTCCGGGGGCAACGCCAACGGGCTGGGCGGCGATGGTACGTTAAGTACGACAGGGCCGCAGGCGGAGACGGCCGACCGCTTCGTTTACGATCCCCAGGATCCGGTGCCCACCAGAGGAGGTCCTCTGTGCTGCGATGCTCCGCATCTGGCGCCGGGGCCGGTGGATCAGCGCCCCGTGGAAGCCCGCACGGATGTGCTCGTGTTCACGACGCCGGAGTTCAAACAGGACTTCGAGGTGACAGGGCCCGTCACTCTCGAACTGTACGCCGGCTCTTCTGCGGTAGATACCGATTTTCTCGGCAAGCTGGTAGATGTCTGGCCGAACGGCTTCGCGCAAAATCTCACGGAGGGGATCGTGCGTGCTCGCTACCGGAACTCGCAAGAGAAGCCGGAATTCCTGAATCCAGGAGAGATCTACAAGTTCACCATCGACCTTTGGGCGACCAGCAACGTCTTTCTGGCGGGCCATAAAGTGAGACTCGAGGTCTCGAGCAGCAACTTCCCCCGGTTCGACAGGAACCTCAATAGCGGTGAGGATGCGCGCAGCGGGACGCGGATGGTGAAGGCAACCAATACGATATACCATGACAGGGAGCATCCTTCCGCCTTGATCCTTCCGGTCGTGCCCCGCTGATTTGTGTAGTTTGTTAATTCGGTGACAGGCTCCTCTTTCCCCAATTTGAAGTGAAATCCTGCGAGGATGAAAAGGAAATTGGGGAAAGAGGAGCCTGTCACCGAATTAACCGAATTAGGACTAATGCTGCCCGGTTAGAGCTGCCAGGGTGGAGGCGACTTCGGCAGGCTTGAAGCCGAATGGTCCCGGCCTGCTCTTGTATGCGATCCGTCCCGCGCGGTCGATCACGTACAAACGATCGGGCCAGCCCGTATAGGCTCTCTCGGTAGAGTTGCGAAAGTCATCCAGCAGTGCGGGGAATGGTATCTTCAGGTTCCTGATGCATGAATTGGCAACCTCACCCCGCTCAACGAGGCTGGCCGGCATGGTGATCACGATCTTATCCCGCAGGTTATCCGAGTCCTGCCACATGTCGCTTGCATGCGCTTCCTCAATGTACACGACGAAAAAGGCTACGGTGTTTTTGTACTTCTCGGACAGTTTGGCGAGAGCAGGAACCTGTCTCCGGAATGGCGGTCAGGTGTAGCTCCCAAAAACCAGGACTACCAGCTTTTCTCCCCTGAAGGAAGAGAGCCGCACTTGTGATTTCCCGTCGAGAGAATCGAGATGAAAGTCAGGAGCCGCCTCCCCGATCCTAAGGTGTCCCATTCGGGCAAAGGTCCAAAGTCGGCGGAAAGGTACCGCGGCGAAGAGGGGCTCAGGGATTTTCGCCATGCCGAGCGAAAAACGTGCGGGCGTCTGAAGCATCAGGATCAGCAGGCCGGCGATGAAGACGAAGTACACGCCCGCAAGCGAGGCAATGACGAATCCTATTCGGCGCAGCACGATCTTCTCCTGGCAATCCCGAGCTTCGATAGGGAGATGATAGCATCAGATGGCACTACCGGCCATGGTGAGGGCCATTTCCGAATCGGATCGAATCCGCGTGGTGGTAGGGGATCAGGAAATCAGGGAGATCACCAGCCGTGCTCCGGCATCGATGATGTGCTGCTCGACCGTTTCTCCTTCCGGCGAGGGCATGGCGATTCGATCAGTACAATAGGCTACGAGTGTGATGCGGGTGTCGGCCTGTGGGTAAAGTTTTCTGAACAACCTGACCGCAGCGATTGGCGACATCTGGTGCGCGCTAGGCGAGGTCTCCGGCCAAGCCGTACAATCCTTTTCTTCCAGGGCGATCACTTCACTGCGACGACCGAGACTGTCATCGGCATCCAGAACCGTATCGACGAGAATCACGTGCGAATACTCCTGAAATCGGTCGATCCAGTTGATCAGGTCGGTGTCGGCGTTGATTAAATCAGCTTCAAGAGGAAAAGAATGTCCGGCCCGGGCAATCCGGTCCAACACGAGAGTGCCGAAGGCGTCATCGCTGCTCAGCGAATTCCCCAGGCCGATTACCAGATTCTTTTGGCGGGCCTTCGTCTTCATCATTCATGTCCCTTGTCACCAACGGCAGACGCACCGTGAAGGTGGCTCCCTTTGAGGAGCTTGCCACTTCTACTTTGCCGCCGGCGCGAGTGACGATGCCGTGTACAATCGACAAGCCAAGACCTGTCCCCTTACCCACCTTTTTGGTTGTGAAGAACGGCTCGAAGATAAACGGCTTAATCTCCTCGGGAATTCCCTTGCCTGTGTCGCTGATGCGGATGAGGACCTCCTGAGATTCGCGCGCGGCTATCGTCTCCACGGTGAGTACGCCGCTTTCTTCCATAGCGTCCGCGGCATTGAGCACGATATTCACCACAACCTGCTGAAGCTGGCCTGCATCGATGTGAGCCTCGGGCTGGCTGGCATCGAAATTCTTTACCATGCGGATATTGTGAAAGATTGCCTGGTTCTCCAGCAGGGACAGGGTCTTTTCAACGATCGAGTTGATCTTGGTAATCGTGGCGGAAGTGCTCGACTGTCGGGCGAAATCAAGCAATCCCTTTACAATTTCCCGGCAACGCATCGTCTGCTTGACGATGATCTCCAGATTCTGACGCATCGGATGATCCTCGTCGCAGTCCTCCAGCGCGAGCATGCTGAAGGTGAGGATCCCGCCGAGGGGATTGTTGACCTCATGCGCAACCCCGGCGGCCAGCCTGCCCAGAGATGCCAGCTTCTCGGATTGAGCCATCTGGCTCTGCACGGTTATGAGCTCTTCGGTGCGCTTCTTGACCTTTTCTTCCAGTGTTCGGCCCCACGCCTCCAGTTCATCTTTCATCTGTTTGATGCTGGCCAGCATCTTGTTGAACGAGCCGGCGAGGATGCCGATCTCGTCGCGTGAGGACACGTTCACGCCGGCTTCGAAATCGCCTGCGGCGATCCGGTTGCTTGCCTTTACCATCTCCTCGAGCGGATGGATCATGCTGCGGGTGATGAAGTAGGTGAGCGCGATGACCACGACGACTCCCGCTGCCGCGACCAGCAGGAATGAGAGCATCATGCCTGTGCGAACCGCCAGGAATGGCTTCTCCGGTATCCCGACATAGAGGATTCCCACGATCCTGCCGGCATGGTCGCGAATCGGCTGATAGGCTGTGAGGTGCCAGTCGGTGACAACGTAGGCCCGGCCGTAATAGTTCTGCCCCTCGGCGAGGACCGCCTTTGCGACTTCGGCGGAAATGCGCGTTCCGACCGCTCTCTGGCCGGGCGAGCTCATGACGTTTGTGGTGACTCGGACGTCTCCCATGAAAATGGAAACCGCTCCGATGTTGTGCCCGGCAGCCTGTTCGCCGCCGAAGACCAGCTGGTTGATCTGATCGACCATGCCGTAGTCGCGGTTCAACAGGACGCCGCCGTAAAGAACGCCTCGCAGACCGGACCTTGTCGAGACGGGCGCGGCCGCCAGAAGGACCAGCCCGGAATCGACATGCGCGCGGCTGTCCGGCGCCGTCATCGGGACAGGAACGATGTTGATTTGCGCCTGCAGTGCAAGAGTGGGGTCCTCTCTCTCGAGCTCGCTCTTGGACAAGACCTCTGTACTCGCCCTCACACCACCGTTCCTGGCCGAGGCGATCAGATCCGAAAACGAGGCCGGGCTGCCCCGATCCGTGGTCAGACCCGCCTGGGAAGCGCGCGCGATCACGCCGTCGTCGGAGGCAACAAAGCTCAGAAAGTGAAGGTTGTTCTCCTTGCGCAGCTCGCCGAGCACGGCAGGCAGACGATCCTGACGATCGGAGCGAGCGACCTCGGCCAGTTTTTCGGTCGCGGCCGCTCCAAGAACGGATTCGCGGACGTTGTCCAGCCTCGAAGCATAAACCATCCCTGCGGCATCCAGGCCATGGCGCAACTGCTTCAGTGCCTCGTTGAGCATGGCGCTGGTGACGATGCGGGAGCCGATGAGCGTTGAGACCGTGACGCCGCAAAGCACGATCAGCACAAAGGTCAGCGTAAACTTGGTTCTCAGGGAGACATCTCGGAGTCGGCTGCCCATGACAATTGACGATTTCAGATTTACGATTGACGATTGAAAAACACCCGGAATCCTTCATTCGTCAATCGTCAATCATAGATCGTAAGTTCCTACTCTGCGGTACGAATTACATGAACCGAGCAGCTGATGCAGGGGTCGTAGGCACGCGCCACGATCTGCAGCCACTGAGCAAGCAGGCCGTCGGAGACTCCTACGGACTGCTTCACCACGGCGCGCATCTGATCCTCGGCGTTGCTCAGGTTCTGCGCGGTGGGTGTAATCACGTCTGCCGAGAGCACGCGTCCTTGGTCATCCAATTCGTAGGAGTAAAAGAGCGTTCCGCGCGGCACTTCGGTTGCAGCGGCACCCGCGCAGGCGTGCGGGCGATAATCGGCTGGGGCCTCCTCGCGGATGCCCTCCGCAATCAGGCGATTGACAATCCTCAACGACCGTTCGACCGAGTAGATCATCTCGACCGCCTGGGCGATATTGTTCATCACTATATTTACCGGCGGAACCGCCAATCCCAGCTTCTCCCAAGCCTTGCGTGCCATGCCGTCAACGCGGTCGCCGTTCAGGGTCAGCCGTGCCAGAGCGCCCACCATGTACGACTTATTGTCGTGCTCGCTGTGCTTGGCGTGAGAATACGCAACGCAGTGCTCGTTTGTGAGGGTGCGATAATCTCGCACCGGTATTCGCACTACGCTGCCCCGGTCGGAAATCAGAATAGTGTTCCCGAAGAAGAGCCCCTCGTCCTCCGGCAGGAGCGCAGCGCAACGCACCGGTTCGCGCGCGATGCTCGGCACGTTGACGGTGCCGAGGACTTCCATGGTTCGTTCGCAGTCCGCTAATCCTGCCGTGATCTCCTTTTTGAGGGCAACCAGTTCGTCCGTTCCGGGAACCCTGCCGAAACCTCCAATCACATAGTTCACCGGATGGACGGCGCGGCCACCCACGACTTCCTGGATCGTGTTGCCCAGCTTCTTGAGCCGCAGGGCCATACGGACGGCATCCGGCATTACTCCCGCCAGGCTCACCACGCTCGGATGTCCCACCAGATCGGGCAGGGCCAGAAAGAAGACGTGGAGTGCATGGCTTTCAATATTCGACCCGTGGTAGGCAAGCTCACGCAGCAGGCGAGTCTGCTGTGTCACCGGGACGCCGAGAGCATTCTCCAGGGCCAGCAGTGATGTAATGCTGTGTCCGTGAGAGCAGATCGCACAGATCCTGGATACGATGCCCGTGACATCCTCCATGCTCCGGCCGCGAACCAAACCCTCAAACAGCCGTATGCCCTCGAAAATGTCGAACTGGACTTCGCTTACCTGGTTGCCATCGAGAACCACGGTGATTCCGCCGTGTCCCTCAACCCTGGCCAGATGATCGACGGTGATGGTTCGTGTCATACCAGTCCTCTCCTCTCGCTCCTGTCTAATGCGGGTGCCGCAAAGGTGCGCAGCCTGCGCCTGATGTCGGTCTCGTGCATCTTTTTCTCGACGAAGATCTTTTCCAGGGAAGCAATGTTCGCCTCGTCAACGGGTCCCCGGCAGCCGATGCAGGCGACGTTGTAAGCGGGGCAGCGGGCGCCGCAGCCGGCCGACGTCACCGGTCCGGCACAGGGCAAGCCGCGACTGACCAGCAGGCAGTCGTTCTCGTTCATCTTGCATTCGAGGCAAACGGGGTAGGTTGGCAGCTGCGGAGTATCGCCGTTGAGGAGGCTGGTGACGACCTTGACAAACTCCGCCTTTTCCATCGGGCAGCCCGGAATTGCGACGTCCACCTTCACGAAGTCCGACAGCGGGCGGTGCGGCCTGATGTCCCAGTCGAACGCGTCTCCGGATTCGCCATACACGCGCTGGATCACCCGCTCCCGAGGTTCGGTTGCGTCCATTGCCGATACGCCGCCGAAACAGGCACAGCTCCCGCATGCGACCAGCGCCTGCGCCCGTTCCCGGATCCGACGAAGCGTGGCCTCTTCACGGTCGTTCGCGACGGATCCTTCGACGAACGCGACGTCGATCCGTCCTTCCTTATCATTGGCGGAGGATCCACCCAGGAAGTCGATGATTTCCACCGCGCCCACGATATCCAGCAACTGGTCCTCACAGTTGAGGATCACGATCTGTTCTCCCCAGCATCCGCTCAGTCCGAATATTCCAATCTTGGGTTTCACGAGTCACCTCTATACGATTTCCGGAAGGTTAATGGCGTCCCAATAAGTGAACACCGGTCCGTGGATGCAGGTGTATTTGTAGCCGACACTGCAGTGACCGCACTTGCCCACGCCGCACTTCATGCGGCGTTCGAGGCTCATTAATATGCGATCCTTGTGGAACTTGAGCTTCAGCAGTTCGGCCAACACGAACTTGTACATGATGGGCGGGCCAACCACCGCAGCGTAGGTTCTGTTCGGATCGAAACTTGTTTTCTGGAAAAGCGTCGGTAGGAGGCCGATATGGTGCTTCCAGGTGCCGGTTGGATCGGAATCCACCGTCAGCAGCGTGTTCAAATCGTCGACCTCCGCCAGCGAGAGCAGTTCCTCACGGAAAAGCATGACGGAAGGCGTCCGGGCACCATACATCAGTGTGATGGTGCCGAACTTCTCGCGGTGGTCCAGGGCGTACCAGAGCAGGGAACGCAGAGGGGCCAGTCCGATCCCACCGGCCACGATCAGTAGATCGTTGCCCTCCATCTCCTCCACCGGAAAGCCGTTGCCGTAGGGGCCGCGGATTCCGATCATGGCGTTGGTCGGCAACCGGTACAGGGCCGATGTGACCCGGCCGACGCGGCGGACGAACAGCTCCAAGATTCCCTTGCGGGTAGAGGATGATGATATCGAAATCGGCATTTCCCCCGTCCCGATGACCGACACCTCCACGAATTGCCCGGGCCGGTGCTGCCAGCTCTCGGCCACGGCCTCGTCGACGAAGCGCAGCTGGAAAAGATGGTTGTCCGGCACCATCCGGTGGATCCGGACGATCCGCGCCATGAGCGGTTGGTAGGGATTGTGCAGATGCTCAGGCGGTCGCGGTAGTACTGCTTGCATTGCCATGACGCTCACCTCGAATTTTTTCGATTACGGTAACAATGTTGATCCCCGCCGGGCAGATCTCCGTACAGCGGCCGCAGCCGACACAGCTCGGCCGGCCGTATTCGGCGACGAAGCCGCGCTGCTTGTGATAGTAGCGGTGCTTGATGCGTGACGAACGTTCTTTCCGGAAGTTCTCCCCTCCGGCGACGAGCGCATGAGTCCTGAACAGGCACGAGTCCCACGAGCGGATCCTTTTGCCGGCACGGCTCCCCAGCTCGACTTCGTCATTGATGTCGAAGCAGTAGCAAGTGGGGCAAACGGCGCTGCACGAGCCACACGAGAGACACTTCTCGCCCATTTCCTCCCAGACTTCGCTGTGGTACTCCATCTCCATGATTTCGGGAAGGTCCCCCAGTTCAACACGGGTCCGGTATGCCGATCGCCGCAGGCTGGAGCGCCGCTTATATTCGGCAAAGTCGGCGTCGGTCGGCTCTTCCAGGAGGCTCCCGCTCATGACCACGATGTCGTCACCACGACTGGTGCCTACGAACACCATGTAGTCACTTCCGATGTCGCTCAAGAACAGGTCGAATCCCGTGTCGGCGAAATCCGCGCTCATGGAGGCAGCGAAGTGCTTGTCGTCCGGGTTGTAGTCGATTCCGATGATCGTAGTCGCCCGGCGCCGGGCGATGTAGTACGGATCCGGGA
>DASQID010000697.1:0-4987 GCA_035631775.1 Acidobacteriota bacterium | reverse complement strand
ATGTTCCCATAACCTTCGCGCCGGCCGGCATAGATGATGACACCGTCGGCAGGCGCGTGGATCGGACTGCCGTATGGGGCGGAGATATCGAGGCCCGAGTGATTTTCCTGAACGGAGGAATTGAAGGGGTCCTCACGCTTCCCCATAGCCCCCGATACGTACCCATGCACGGGCATTCTGTCCGGTGTGGCTGAGTCCACCAAGACCTTCCTCGAGAGAACGTCACCCATTGCCCGATATTGCCTCTCAACGACACTCAATGACTTGTTGTAGCGGTCAATCGATTTTAGTGTTCCGGCCGAAGCGGGAAGCGGCTGACTAAAGCTTTCGGAGGAGAATCCCCCGATGCCGCCAACTCCCTTCTCAGCCTCCATGCCGGAGACAATCTCAAGCTTGCGGGCCAGGGTTTCGAGGAAGTCGATCTTCTCTCCGAGTTGTGCGGTTTGAATGCGGTAGTTGTGATTCTCCGAGCGAAATGAGTCATTTTCCGTCAGGAGGCGGCTGTAGTCCTTAACCTTCAGGATCATCCGGCAATAGTGGTATAAGCCCGTTCCAGTCACTATGATCGCGACAAGTGCAACGGCCGAAGCTGCCAAAACCAGCGGATAAGTCAGCGAGATTCGCCACAACTTCGTGCGGCTCGCCACGAATAAAGTGCACATCTTTCGCTTCTTAGTAGCGCGCATCTGCGCTCCGATTATGAAATCAAGCACTGGCCGATAGCGAGGTGTTGCTTTATTAATAGAATGAAAGCCAGCCGAATCAGCAACGCACTACGCCGATGGCACGCATTCTATTTTGGGCCCGGAATCGTGTCAACCCAATTGATGCAAAAAATTGAATTCTCCAAGGGCCGTACGGCACCGTCGTCACATGTGGTATGATTCTTCCCGCGACCAAGTTTTGAGTGGGGGTGAACTGGATTCGACGGGGGTCAAGAGGCAGCAGAGGCATGCCGAGTTGTCCGCGACTCGTAAAAATCGTGGAATTAAACATAACTGCTGACACTCAGTTAGCACTGGCCGCTTAGGCGGTCACGTCTCACCGCTCCTGCCTGCGGGAGCGGATCGAGGCGTCCAACAGCAGGCTAGGTTTTGATCCCTGCTCCTAGATCAGAACCGAACTCCTAAGGGGCTAGCGGCGAAACGGTCTTGCCGGTTCGAACGAAGCGCCCGCGAAACTCAACGAATCGGATACGCATGTAGGCTCTGCTAGCTGAAGGCTTTCGGACGCGGGTTCGATTCCCGCCACCTCCACCAGCTCTCGCTAAAGCTTCGGCTGGCAAGCCGAACTTCAGCGAAGGCTGCCCGCTGGAGCGGAGGCGGACGAATGAGAGCAACACCTCTCCACAACAAGTACTCTCTTAAGAGATGAAATACGTCTGCCTCCTACAAAGCCTCAGTCACCCCAAGTAACGCTATTTCGGACTGACGAATAACCTGCAGCACGATTAGCCACTCACAATCAAGGCGGCTCGCCCTACACTTCCAAGTACGCACCATGGCGTATTGTGACGGCGCTCCGTCTTGATGACGACCAGCGTGCGTCCGCATTCGAGCAGTACCTGAAGACCGGATCCGGCCGAACGTTTGCGAATAGTCATTTTTGGATAAAATAATCCCGGCGGCCACGTTCATGGCGATGTCTCCATGTCCCCAACCACCGAGGCTGCCCCATGTGTCCGGTATTGGGATACGATCGTCCCACAATTGATGACTGCGCCGCTGCCATTCCACCAGGATCCCCGTAAACCAATTGTCCTTATTTAGCTTGTAACGTTCGACCGAACTGGCATACCTTTTGACTGAATCCGATTTCCAGTAACTTGAGGACGCCGTCTTCTGCCAGGCCGCTGAGTAGCAGTACTGAAGATATGGACTGACGCAATCATGACAAGCCAGGATACCAATCCCAGAATCTTAATTGCGGACGACCAACCCGACGTATTGGAAGCCCTTCGGATGCTCCTCAAGAGCGAGGGCTTTAGTACAGAGTCCGCCACCTCACCCGCAGCCATTATGCAGGCACTCGAGGCTCGGGATTTCGACGTCATCCTCATGGACCTGAATTACACACGGGATACCACTTCGGGCCAGGAAGGATTGGATCTCCTGACGCGTGTGCAGATGCTCGACGGTTCCCTCCCGGTTGTTGTGATGACGGCCTGGGGAAATGTGGAACTTGCGGTCGAGGCGATGCGTCGCGGTGCGAGGGATTTCGTCCAGAAACCCTGGGACAATTCCCGGCTGCTTAGCATCCTCAGAACCCAATTCGAACTGGGCCAGGCGCTGCGAAAGGGACAGCGACTCGAGGCCGAGAACCGGCTTCTGCGGGACGAGGGGCGCCCGAAGCTGATTGCCGGTTCGCAGATCATGAAACCCATTCTGGATCTCATTGCGCGCGTGGGTCCGTCGGATGCCAACGTTCTGATCACCGGCGAGCACGGCACGGGGAAGGAGGTAGTGGCGCAGACACTGCACTCCATATCCTTGCGTGCATCAAAGCCGCTGGTCACCGTCAATGCAGGAGGCCTCTCCGAGGGTGTGTTCGAAAGCGAGTTGTTCGGTCACGTTAAAGGGGCGTTCACCGATGCCAAGTCGGACCGTGTAGGGAGGTTCGAACTGGCCGAAGGGGGGACCCTTTTTCTTGACGAAATTGCCAACGTGCCCATGAATCTTCAGAACAAGCTCCTGCGCGTGCTCGAGATCGGCGAATATGAGCGGGTCGGATCTTCAAAGACACGCAAAGCCAACGTACGGATCCTGAGTGCGACGAATTCCAACCTGAACGAAGAGGTGAACGCAGGACGCTTCCGGCAAGATCTCCTGTATCGGCTGAACACGATCGAAGTCAGACTGCCGCCGCTGCGGGATCGCAGGAGCGATATCCCTCTGTTGGCTGGGCACTTCCTGCGCCAGCATGCTGTTCGCTACCGGAAATATCTGACCGGATTCGAGGAAGCCGCCATGCAGATCCTCCTCGACTACCCGTGGCCCGGCAATATCCGCGAACTCGATCACGCCGTGGAACGGGCCGTTCTGATGGCGCAAGGGAGCGTCGTACGCTCAAGCGAACTCGGCCTCCGTCCCAGCCGCGAGGGATCGCCCCGCCTGGAGGAGATGAGTCTCGAGGAGGTCGAGTGTTTCCTGATCAAGAAGGCTCTGGCTCGTTATGAGGGCAACGTCAGCCGGGCGGCGGAAGCGTTAGGATTGAGCAGAAGCGCCCTCTATCGGCGTCTCCAGCGCTTCGGTCTCTAGCCGACCTGGGACTCATGCGCTGGTCTAAGGGCTGGCGCAAGAATAAATTCACCTTTTGGCGCGAGCACCGTCGCGCCTGCGGCGCCGGTCATCAGACCGGAGCAGGTCGCCGCAGGACGCGGCCACCGGGGCGTCTGATGACCCCCCGCATTATCCTGTGCCAAAATGTGGTCTTGTTTTTGCGCGAGCCCTTTGAGGCGCCGGGAATTCCTAAGATCTGCCTTGCAGACTGCGAGGACCATGAACCTTCGAGAGCCGTCCACCTGGGGTCGAAGTCATTTCGCTCTGGGCCACGAGTCTCGGATCGTGGCAATTGCGCTGGTAGCCGGTCTCCCCGCCGTCCTGGTCTCCCTGATTCTGTTGTGGAAGCTTGATTTCACGCCCAAAGTCCAGTGGACGCTCACCGTCCTGATTCTGGTATTTTGGCTCGGCTTTTCCACGGCGCTGCGGACCCGTGTCGTACTTCCCCTGCAGACCCTTTCCAACCTGCTTGCCGCACTGCGGGAGGGTGACTTTTCCATCAGGGCCCGTGGTGCGGGCCGGAATGACACGCTTGGCGAAGTCGTGATGGAGGTGAACGCGCTCGGCGCAACCTTGCGGGAACAGAGGCTCGGCGCGGTGGAGGCCACAGCGCTCCTGACCAAGGTAATGGAAGAAATCGACGTGGCCGTATTCGCCTTTGACAATCACCGGTGCCTCAGGCTCGTTAACCGGGCGGGCGAGAGACTCTTGGCGCTTCCCGCGGACAAGCTGATTGGAAGGACTGCGGAGGATCTCGGCTTGTCCGACTGCCTCGAGGGAAATCAGGCGCGCCTTCTCGAGGCATCCTTCCCAGGTGGCGGCGCGGGCCGCTGGGATCTGAGGCGGTCAACATTCCGCCAGGAGGGATTGCCACACCATCTGCTCGTTCTTTCGGATCTGAGCCGCACATTGCGCGAGGAGGAACGGCAGGCCTGGAAGCGCCTCATCCGCGTGATCGGCCACGAATTAAACAACTCACTCACTCCCATCAAGTCCATAGCCGCAAGTCTGGACAATCTGGTTACAAAGGAGCCTCGCCCCCCCGATTGGCTCGACGACATGCGCAGAGGTCTCGCGGTCATTGGGAATCGCGGGGAAGCCCTGAGCCGGTTCATGGAGGGATACGCGCGCCTCGCGCAGCTTCCGCCGCCGAAAAAGTCGCCTTTGGACGTGGGGACCTGGATTCGCAGGGTTGTCCGGCTCGAGACCAGAAAGAACGTCGGAATAACCCCGGGCCCCGAGCTCACTATCCAAGCCGACGGCGACCAGTTGGACCAAATGCTCATCAACCTCGTTCGCAATGGGGTTGATGCCACCCTGACAACCGGCGGAGACGTAAACGTCGGATGGGGCAGAACCCTCTCGCACCTAGAAGTTTGGGTTGATGATGAAGGCCCCGGGATCTCAAACACAGCAAACCTTTTCGTTCCCTTCTTCACCACCAAACCGAAGGGTTCTGGTATCGGGCTGGTCCTGTGCCGTCAGATCGCGGAAGGTCATGACGGTTCGCTGGTGCTGGAGAATCGCGAGGGAGCCCCGGGCTGCAGGGCTCACCTCCGACTCCGGCTTTAAGGGCTGGCGCAAGAATAACTTCACATTCTGCTGCAGGCCCCCAGGCCCGAAGGGGCGCGGCGGCGGGCGGGCATCTGCTTCGTTGCCGCTCCTCGACGATATACACCGATATCGCCTGCGTCGCGGCGCCTCGCATC
>DASQID010000696.1:0-2407 GCA_035631775.1 Acidobacteriota bacterium | reverse complement strand
GGCGATGACGAACATTCAGTCGCACATGACATCCGGCCCTGCCACACCGTCCCAGTGGGCGGCAATCGGCGCACTCAACGGTATTCAGAACAGCGTCGAAAGCCTGCGCCTGACATTGGAAAACAACCGGAACATCATGGTCGAACGTCTGCGGGCCTTCAGCGGCGTCAGGGTGACCAAACCCGACGGGACCTTCTACTGCTTCCCCGATTTCAGCGCCTATATGAAGGACTCCCAGAAACTCGCCGAATTCCTTCTCGACAAGGTGCGCGTCGTCACTGTTCCAGGAAAAGAGTTCGGGATGGACGGATACCTGCGACTGAGCTACTGCGGAACACCCAAAGACATCATGGACGGATTGGAGCGGATCAAGTGGGCTCTGGATCCCGACTCTCCTAATGAACTCTTCCTGGGTGACAGAAAGCTCGTAAGGGATTGGCTATGAACATTTACCTCGATGTGCAGTCCCCGGCCGTAAGAGAAGCTTCAGAAAACGCCAGCGTTTACGGACTCCAGAACCACGGCCTCTTCAACCTGCGCCGTGTTTACTGGAACCTGCCGAGCTCGGCACTCTACGAAGAGGCAATCCATCGTTCCGAGGGAAGGATCTGCCACCTCGGGCCGTTCGTAGTTGATACGGGCAAGCATACCGCCCGGGCCGCGGCGGATAAGTTTGTGGTGCGCGAGGAATCGAGCGAAGGCAACATCTGGTGGGGACAATACAACCGCCCCTTCAACGAAGAGAGCTTCAGCATGCTTCACTCGCGTTTGCAGGGCTACCTGCAAGGCCGGGACGTCTTCGTCCAGGATTGCTATGCCGGCGCCGACCCCGAGCATCGCATGCCCATCCGGATCATCACCCAAAAAGCCTGGCACAGCCTCTTCGCACGGAACATGTTCGTGCGGCCCCCCAACCTCGACTCGTACAAAAGGCATGTTCCCGACTTTACCGTGGTAGCCGTGCCGGCCTTCCTGGCCTCTCCGCTGATCGAGAGCACCCGGACGGAAACCTTCATCATCATCAATTTCCGCGAAAAGCTGGCGCTGATCGGCGGATCGGCCTATGGCGGAGAGATCAAAAAAACCATCTTCACTGTGCTGAACTATCTGCTCCCATTGGAGGGAATTTTGCCCATGCACTGCTCTGCCAACGTGGGCAAGGGTGGAGACGTCGCCATTTTCTTCGGGCTCTCGGGCACCGGGAAGACAACCCTCTCTGCCGATCCGAGCCGGCGACTCATCGGCGACGACGAACACGGCTGGAGCGACAACGGCATTTTCAACTTCGAGGCGGGCTGCTATGCAAAGGTAATCCGCCTGTCACCCGAAGCTGAGCCGCAGATCTACTCCTGCCTCCGGCGCTTCGGCACCATTCTGGAAAACGTCGTTTACGATCCCGTCACGCGCAGGCTCGACCTCAATGACGACTCCATCACCGAAAACACGCGCGCAGCGTATCCGCTGGAATACATCGACAATGCCCTGCCCGAAAAGATGTCGGGGCATCCGCGCAACGTGATTCTCCTCACCTGCGATGCTTCCGGCGTGATGCCGCCGATCTCGCGGCTGACGCCTGACCAGGCAATCTACCACTTCATCTCCGGTTACACGAGCAAGATTGCCGGTACCGAGATCGGACTCGGCATCGAGCCGGAAATTACATTCAGCACCTGCTTCGGCGGGCCCTTCATGGTTCACTATCCCTACGAATATGCGAAGATGCTCAAGAGCAAGATCATGAAGTACGGCGCGAACTGCTGGCTGGTGAACACAGGCTGGACCGGCGGCCCGTTCGGCGTCGGCAAGCGCATCAGCATCCAGCACACCCGAAGGCTGCTGAATGCTGCGCTCGACGGAGACCTCCTTAGAGTGGATTACCAGAAGGATCCCGTGTTCGGCTTTGACGTCCCCAAGTTCTGCGAGGGAGTCCCGGGCAACATTCTCGATCCTGCCAACACGTGGCCCAGCCGTGAGGATTACTATCGCAAATACGATGCGCTGGCGGCACGCTTCATCGAGAATTTCAAGCTCATGATGGAGCACTGCCCGGAGAGTGTGCTCGAGTCCGGCCCCACACGGCTGAGCGCCGTCCCCTCAAGCAAATAGTGGCACTACCGACTGCCACAGAGTGTACGCAGCGGCGCAAAAAGGGGTCAGGGGCCGGGGGTCAGGAATTCGGAATTCAGGATTTCGCGGCTGGGTTGGCTAACGGTGGTGCGTCAGTAAGCATATCGTCGACAAGACGGCCTCATCCGTGATCCTGGCACCCGCTCCCCGCGCTGACTCCCGGGGGTCAGGAGCTGGAGGTCACTGGGCAGGAATTCGGAATTCAGAATTTCGGGGCCGGGCTGGCTAGCAATGGTGTGTCAATAAGCGAATCGTCGACAGTGCCAACCTCATCCCTAAT
>DASQID010000695.1:0-4037 GCA_035631775.1 Acidobacteriota bacterium | reverse complement strand
ACCCGAATTTGTAGATTGCCAGCATTTTGTTCGGCGCCTTCTGATACACCTCGAATGGGGCGCTTGAACCGTCGGAAGTCACTCTCGTCCCCCTCATCACGCGCGTCTCTATCTTGTCGAGGGCGTTTTTGCCGCCCAATGCCTGGACATACTTCTCGAGAATCTGTGCCGCGCTGGGCAGCGGTTCCGTGGACTTCTGTTCCATCCGGGGCTGTGGGGACGGAGCCTTGCCGGTAATCTCAACGACAGTGGGCAGCGAGGCCGGGTGCGCCTGGCCGTGGTGGCAGGTGTTGCAGGTCACCTCGTTTCTTCCGCCGAAATTCGTCTGGTTGATGTCCCGTACCATCGTAATCATCTTACGTGCGGAGTCTTTCTGCTCCTTGTCGTCTTTATCGAAGTCCCTTCCGACATGGCAGTAGGAACACTGGACCCCGAGCGCAGCTTCCATATACGTCATTGCGGGAAGCAACTGCGAGACCGGTAGTCCTTGGAACACCTTGATGTTCTTGAACTGTTGCTCGGCTGATTTCTCCTGCGGTTGTTCTTGCGCCGCCAGCTCCGCACAGAAACCGTTCACGCCGGAGATTATCGTGAGGACGGCAAGCAGACCATAAAAATGAATGCTAAACCCGTGACTGGAGCGCAAATTTCCCACCGTTTTTTTCATGAAGTTCTCCCGAGAAATACAGGCAGAAAGAGTAGCTAATTTGATAGTGGAATTCCAGGGCACCGAGTGGTACCCGATTTCGATCGCTCGCGGACCGGGCACGTAGGAGGCTTAGCCTTCTCGTGAACAGAGTAGCGCTCCTGGCACCAACCAGACCATGGATAGGCACGGCATTCGGACGCTCGGTGCGTAGAGCAAGGGATCGAGCACACTTTTCTCCACATTATGGACTCCCACCGCAAGACGGATGTGTGCTGCCCTGAGTCCGTGCTTATATTGGGAAAGGGGAGGGTTGCGCCTTCTCAAAGGCAGGAATTACTCGATCTCTTCCACTTGGACGATGTCAAACGAATCTTCGACATACTCCCCATCGACCGGGTCTCGGTCTTCAATCTTGTCGATGGCCTGCTTCTCTGAATCGGCTTCGACTACGGATTTGAGTTCGACCTTCCAAACAACGGTAAATTTAAGCATTGCTGTTACCCTCCTCGGATGTGACCCATTCGTAGACTGTCGGGACAACAAGACTGTATTCCTGTGCCGGCGCATTATCGGTCACGGAGACATCGCCGCAGGGATTGGCGGGTGCTCGCGTCTTCACAGTGAACGATTAATCCCTTCCGTGCGCGAGAAAGCAAAATGCAATACCGGTTAATCAGACGGCGTGTCACGTCGTTCTTCAGCGAGACGCTTCCGGAGGCGATTGCTGCGGCCGCTGCAGAAGATCTTTTCGCTTACGATCTCGTGGGAGTCACAGCCAGATCCTCAAATCCGATTCGCGTCAGGCCGCTTTGAATGTGGCTGGTGATAGAATGGCGCTGCCGGACAAGTTTCGTCGGAGATGTTCTTATGAAGCCGTGCGGGCAACTCAGCAATAACCTGATGCCGCTTCTCGTCTGTTTGCTTCTGTTGGCGCCCGCAGCAGCCAGTCTGGGTTGGCAGAGTCAGGAGCCTTCCCCAGCGCCAAAAGCTGAGAAGTCCATGACACAAGGTGTGCTGATTCCGACTGATCTACTGGTGTTCAACCGGCAGGGAGATTTCATAAGAGGCTTGAAGCAAGAACAGTTTGAACTTCTGGTAGAAGGGAATGCGACACCGATCACACTTTTCGAAGAGGTCATTGCCGGGAGTCCCGAGGAAGAGGTGTCGTGGGCGAAGATTCAGGGCACTGAGGGTTCGCAGCTCCCTGCGGTCCGAGGAAATCCCGACGATGGCCGTACTCTGTTCTTTTTCCTTGATGATCTGCACATGTCGCCGGGCAGCATGAAGCGCGTGCGCGACGCGATTTCGCACTTCATCGAAGCCGGAATGAACAGCCATGACCGGATCCTCCTGGCCGCCGCCACTCGTCAAATCGGGTTTATGCAGCAGTTGAGCAGCGATAAATCTGTTCTCCGTGCAGATTTGGAGTCCCTTAGCGCCGCTCGGGTCAGCGTTGAGGACAACCGGAAGCCGCCCATGAGTGAGGAACAAGCTCTTGCGATAGTACAGGATGATCCCGAAGTATTAGGCTCCTTTGTCAATCTCATCCTCGCCCAGAACCACCAGTCGGGCAAGACGGCCCGTGCGAAGGCGGAAATCGCCGTAAAAACCAGGGCCGCTGCCCTCGCAACGCAGTCCGTCAGCGTCACGGCGAGGATGTTGACGGTTCTGGCGGACCTGTTGCGCTTCTGCGGAAGGTTCCCAGGGCGAAAACTCGTCTTCTTTCTGTCCGACGGCTTTGTACTCAACGGAGGGCGGGCTGACGCAACCGATGGCCTGCTGCAGATTGCGGCGGCCGCGCAGCGCGCCGGGATCGCAATTTATACCCTTGACACAGGGGGCGTGGAAGCGAGCGCTGGTAAGGTTATCGGGAGTGTCACACCGAGCGCAACAGGAACGCGTGCCGATGAAGTCCGTATGCCTCCGGACGGAACGAGGGTGCTTGCAGCCGCCACGGGCGGACGATTCCTACAAGCGACCGATGCCCTTGATGGCCTGTTCACTAAGGCCATTGCCGAGACTTCCCGCTACTACCTTCTGGGTTGGCAGGTTGTGCCTGTGATGCTGCAAAGTGGAAACAGCAAGGCGTTAAGTGTTGCCATTAGAGATCACACCGACTACGTGGTGCGACTGCGGTCCACTTCAATCGACCTATCGCGATACTACCAACCGGACAGCTTTCCGCTCAAACTAACGGTATTCGATGAGTTGCTGAAAGTTCTCCGGTCTCCGCAATCCCTTGCGACCCTGCCGGTCTCTCTTTATGCGGGCCACACCTACCAGCGTGAAGGAAGCCCGGTCTTGCATATTCTGATGCAGGTTGTCCCCGAGACAATTGTCGGGACGGTGCCGTCTCCGGAGAAGAAATCCGTGGATGTAGTGGGGGTCACGTTGGACGCAAAGGGCCATACAGCGGACCTCTTCCAGACCAGTATCCCAGTTCCCAGGTATTCCGAGAGCGCGCTGAAAGAAAAGCGCACTGATCTCATGCGCAGCAGGTCCGTCGCAGTCACTCCAGGAACTTATCAAGTCCGCATTGCTGCGCGTGATCCGGAGAGTGGGCACATGGGAAGTGCATTCGGGTCGATAGAGGTACCACCATTCGTTGTGGGCAAACTCTCATTGAGCAGCATCTTTCTCAGGGAACGGCCGTTAACAAAGCCGGTCGAAACCAAACCGGCGATGGATTCGGGGCAGGAGAATCCCCCTACTGCAAGCCGCCTTTTTTCCTCAAATTCCCAACTGGCATTTTCCATGTTCATCTACAACCCAGTCGTTCCCCCGGACGGATCCCTGCCAAGGATTGCCGCACGGGCAAGAATCCTTCAGGGTGACCGGACAATGGTCCAATCTCCTCTGCACTCCGTGGGAGTGCAGCCCAGCGCAGGCTCGGAGCCCATCGCATTCGAAGCCGGAATCGCGCTCAAGGGGCTTGCGGCCGGCGCTTACACACTGGAGATCGCTATCACCGATCAGTCGAATAATGAGAATGCGACTCAGAGCGTGCTCTTTTGGATTCGTTGAATCCGGAATCACCCCACGGTTCTTGAGCCTGGCTCCCGCGCAAAAACCCGCAAATAAATCGAAAAGCCGGGAGGATGCCTGCGTATATGATAATGTCCCCCATCCGGAGTAATGTAGTGCGGAAGCTGCTATTGCTGGTTGTGTCAGCCCTACTGTTATTCGTCACCTCAGGGTCGATAATCCTGCCCGCCCGCCAAGATCCTGGTTTTTCGGGAGATATTGATATTCAGGTTCGGAAGTTTCTCGAGTCCCACCGCGGGACTTGGCGAGACATGAATGTTCCGACCGCAGACGGCCAGAAGCTTCATGACACCATCCTCGAGCATAAATATAAGAGCGCCCTGGAGATCGGCACTTCCACGGG
>DASQID010000694.1:0-2499 GCA_035631775.1 Acidobacteriota bacterium | reverse complement strand
GCCCCCGCTCTTCCTCTACTCCCAGCCCTCGCGCAAGTATCACGGGAATATTCGAGAGCTCACCGGCGACATCCGCAAGTTCCGTGAATCGGGGGAAAAGGTCCTGTTTCTGTTCTCCACTCTGGGGAGGGCGGAGCGCGTCAACGACATCCTGAATGAATACGATATCCCTGCACACTTGTGTCGTGACGGCGGGCAGACGGCGGGGGCAGAACATTCCGAGGAACGAATTCTCCTCGGTGTGGGAAACCTTCATGCAGGCTTCTACCTCCCAGCTGCCAACCTTCGGGTGCTGAGCGGTCAGGAGGTTTTCGATGAGGCTGATGTCGGGGCGGCTCCGAGGCGCAAGAAGAGCTCGCAGCGAAATATCTTCCTGTCGGATTTTCGCGACCTGCGGCCCGGCGATTATGTTGTCCATGTCGATCACGGCATCGGCCGGTTCGACGGGCTGAAGAACATCGAAATGCAGGAAGGAGCGAAGGAGTTCGTCCTCCTCACCTACCAGGACGAGGCAAGACTGTACGTCCCGGTGGAGAGGCTGGACCTCATTCAAAAGTACAGCAACATGGGCGGGGCACGTCCATCGCTCGACCGCCTCGGGGGGACCAGCTGGGCGAGGACTAAGACCCGCATCAAGAAATCAATGCGGGACATGGCCGGCGAGCTGCTGAAGCTTTACGCCGAGCGTCAGATGGTTCCGGGATTTGCATTCTCCGGCGACACAGCCTGGCAGCAGGAATTTGATGACGCATTCGAATTCGAACTGACCGGCGATCAGGAAGATGCGGTGGTGGCCGTCAAACATGACATGGAAGCCCCGCGACCGATGGACAGGCTCCTTTGTGGAGACGTCGGATACGGCAAAACCGAAGTCGCCATGCGGGCGGCGTTCAAGGCGGTCATGGACGGCAAGCAGGTTGCGGTGTTGGCGCCGACTACTGTGCTTGCTTTCCAGCACGACAATACCTTCCGGCAGCGCTTTACAGCTTTCCCCGTTCGGATCCAACTACTGTCCCGCTTCCGCAGCACCAAAGAGCAAAAGTGCGTCATCGAGGATCTGGAAACTGGGAAGGTGGACATCGTCATCGGCACCCACCGGCTTCTCTCCAAAGATGTGGCGTTCAAGGATCTGGGGCTCGTAATTGTGGACGAGGAACAGCGCTTCGGCGTCACTCACAAGGAGCGATTGAAAGCACTGAAGACACGGGTGGACGTGCTCACCCTCACAGCCACCCCGATTCCACGCACCTTGAACATGGCCTTGCTCGGGTTGAGAGACATGTCGACGATCGAGACGCCTCCCAAGAACCGGCTCGCTATCCAGACCTCGGTCGTGAAATACAGTGCCGACGTAATTCGCTCGGCAATCGAATTGGAGCTGGCGCGGAACGGACAGATCTATTTTGTGCACAACCGCGTTGAGACGATTCACTCTGCCGCCGCAATGGTCCAGCAACTGGTGCCGCGGGCGCGCATCGGCGTTGCCCACGGCCAGATGGACGAGCGGGAGCTTGAAAGGGTCATGCTGCGCTTCGTTCAGGATGAGTCGGACGTGCTCATAGCCACGACCATCATCGAGAACGGTCTCGACATCCCGCGCGTGAACACAATCATAGTGGACCGGGCGGACATGTACGGACTCTCGCAGTTGTACCAGCTTCGCGGGCGGGTTGGACGCAGCGATCGGCGTGCATACGCCTACCTGCTGATCCCTGCGGACGAGGCTCTCTCGGAGGTGGCGCGTAAACGTCTCGCGGCAATCCGGGAGTTCAGTGACCTGGGAACCGGCTTCCGCGTAGCAGCCCTGGACCTGGAAATTCGGGGCGCAGGCAATCTGCTGGGGGGGGAGCAGCACGGCCACATCGATGCCGTCGGGTTCGATCTTTACTGCAAGCTGCTGGAGCAGACGGTCGAGGAGCTTCGCGGGCAGAAGCCTGAAGAGGAGATCTCCACCAGCATCAACCTGAACCTCGACATCCGGATACCGGAAAACTACCTTCCCGATTCCAGCCAGCGCCTGAGAATGTACAAGAGGATCTCTTCAGCAGCCGACGCATCGGAACTCGATTCACTCCGGCAGGAGATGGTGGACCGCTTCGGCAGCTATCCGGAGCCGGTGGAGAATCTATTTCGTTATGCACGCCTCAGGCAGGAGACGCTCGCATTACAGATACTGTCGATCGAGAAGAACAAGGATCAGATACATTTTCGCTTCGTCGACAATTCCAAGGTCAGCGCCCAAAAACTCCTGGCGCTGGTCACGCGCAACAAGCGCGCCTCATTTTCCCCTCAGGGCCTGCTTACTCTCGAAATGGAAAAGGTCCCGCCAGCCCGCCTGTTCGATATCATCCACAAGCTTCTCGTGCAGATCAAAGCCTAGCCTCAATAGTTCATTAATAATTCGGTTAATTCGGTGACAGGCTACTCTTTCCCCAATTTCATGGGAAATCCTACAAAGCGAGAAGAACAGGAATTGGGGAAAGAGTAGCCTGTCACCGA
>DASQID010000693.1:0-4877 GCA_035631775.1 Acidobacteriota bacterium | reverse complement strand
CCTGCAATTCCTGCAGAGCGGGCTGGCAGTTTCACAGGCTCAGATCGATCTGCCGGCTGCCGATGCGCAGGGGCGAATTCCGTATCTGGCGACGATTCCAGCCGAAAGCCTCAAGCCAGGAGACTATGAAGTCCGGGCGGTTGTATCACAAGGGCATTCTGCGGCGGAGGAGCATGCATTTCTAAGCCTCGTAAAGTAGGAATAATCCCTGCATTCCGCTACAAGAGACAGTCATGAAATCCCGATTTTCGTTTCGCGTGATTGGTTTGGCAGTCACATCCTGCTGCGTGACTCTGGCAAGCAGTTCCGAGAGTAGTCCGTGCCCTCAGACGCCGTCGAAAAAATCACCTCAAGTGTCTCCTCCTGGGCAAACTCTGCGCGTGACTGCACAGGAAGTGTTGCTCGACATGGTGGTGAGAGACAAAAAGGGCCGCCCTGTGCTCGACATAACTCAAAACGAGGTGGACGTCTTTGAAGACGGCGCAAGGCAGTCGATCACCGGTTTCAGGCTGGTGGATCGTGGAACTCTGAAGCTGGCCGACACAGGACCAACCACGCCCGACCCTCTGCACAATATCAATCTAGTAACATTGGTTTTCGACCGGACGGGAAACGATCCCGAGCCACGCCGTCTTTCGCGGGAAGCTGCGCTGCAGTTCCTCTCCGTCAGTCGGAGTCGGAATACTTACATCGCCGTATTCGCTGTCGATTACAGGCTGCAGGCAATACAACCCTTCACAAACGATTCCCAACAATTGCGGGACGCAGTGGAACTGGCTACGCTGGGCAAGACCAACGAATATACTGCTAAGGCGGAGCAGGTACGCACAGCCCTTGAACAATTATCCCGGGCAAGGAGCGATGCGGAGGCAGCCGTAGCCTCTGCAGGACGAGCCAACAGCGGGGCTGGCGTAGGGGAAGCCGTGGTCGAGGCCGAAATGGCCCAAATGGCAGCCAATATCCTGACATTTGCCGAGTCCATGGAGCGGGAATTCCAATCGAGCAACCAGTTGACCTCCCTGATCGCCCTGGTGCGCGAACAGCAGAAGCTGCTGGGCCGGAAGACAATTATTTATTTCTCGAATGGGCTGGCTGTCACACCGGAGCGAATTGACTTGTTCAGGAATGCCATTGGGATTGCCAACCGCTCGCAAGTGAGTTTTTACACGGTCGATATCACCGGTCTGGATTCAAGCGACAAGATGCAGGCCAGCAGGCAGGCCCTTCAAACGGCGACGGCTGCCAGCGCGGCTCAGACCCAGCGCACGGGCGGAGCCGTGTCGGTAACGGAAGTGCGAGTAGGAGAGATCGCCGAATCCAGCGTCAACGCCAACACACAGGAGACCCTCGCCACCCTCGCCCGAGAAACCGGCGGATTGGAGATTTCGAACAGCAATGACTTGCGTCCTTTCATGAATCAGGTGAGTGACGACATCCGCTATTATTACGAAATTGCTTATTCACTGCAATCCCCCAAGTATGACGGCCGCTTCCGGCACCTCAGCGTAAAGGTCAATCGCCAGAAAGTGACTGTCCAGGCACGGAGCGGGTATTACGCACTCCCGCCGTCTTTCGATGGGCCCGTGATGCTGGCCCATGAGATTCCTTTGCTCGGACTCCTCAGCGCTGACAAACCGCCGCACGACTTTGAACATCACGCCCAGGTGTTGCGCTTCAACTGGGAGAATGGCCGTGTTCACCTTGCATTGGTCGTGGAATTTCCCAACAGTGCACTATCTTTGCTCCCGGACGCCAGAAGCGGCAAATTCCAGGCCGATCTTGCCCTGATGGCGTTGGTAAAAGATGAAAGCGGACAGATAGTGAAGAAGATCAGCAGGAAATACCCGGTACAGGTGGAACGCGAGAATGTGGAAGGACGGAAAGGAGGAACTACAGACTTTGCGGATCATTTCTGGCTTGCGCCGGGTCGATATACGCTGGAGAGCATTGTCCTAAATGTGAAGTCGGGGACGGCCAGCACCCGGCGAAGCCTTCTATATGTCCCCCAGGCACGCTCAGGGATCGCCATGAGCAGCCTCTCGGTCCTGAAGCGCATCGACCCGAATCCTGCTGACAGTCGTGAGATGGGCAGTCCGCTCGTCATGGGAAGCTCGCGCCTGATTCCCAATCTGGCTGAACCCTTCAGCCTCGCGCAGGGATCTGCTCTCTCTTTCTATTTTGTCGCATACCCCGACCGCCAACTGACGGAAGGCACCAGTCTGCGTATGCAGTTCCTGCAGAACGGCCTGGTGGTGAAGGAAGCATCCATCAAGCTTCCCCGGACGGATGGTTACGGGCGCATTCCCTATCTTGCCAAGATACCTGCAGACCAATTCAAGCCCGGCGACTATGAAGTGAGGGCGATCGTGGAGCAGGGCAACCGCTCTGTCGAAGAGCATGCATTTTTCACAATCGTGGAATGAGGAGAAGGTGCGGACTTTGCCCGCTATTGAGGTTTGTCTATAACTGCTTTGGAAAGGGCCTTCCTTTGAGCGTTCACCTTTTGAAGTTCTTGCTCGGCTAGCAGCTTGTCGCCGATTTTTTGCTCGCGTTCTCCTTCGTCTGTCATTTTCTTTCTGTAATAGACACGTGCCAATGTGGTATGGGCCTCAGCAAAATCAGGATCGCGTTTTACAATACCTTCCAGGATGTGCTGTGCCTGATCCCACTCCTGTTTTTGAAGATGGATCAGACTCATCTGTAGAAGAACACCACTGTCACCCGGGCGCAACTGCAAGGCCTTGCTGAGGTACTTCGAGGCCGTCGCCTCATCCCGATTCCGTCGCCGCAGGAAGCCGGCGTAAAAATTGGCATCAAAATCGTTCGGGTTGACTCGCAGTTCGGCTTCGTATTCACGCAATGCACCGTCCACATCGCCCACGCGCATCAGTTCCATGGCCAGACAGGAATGAGCCAGAGGCATGTTGGGATTGAGTTCCAGAGCCCTCCGGAATTCTTCAACTGCCGTCTGGTTGCGCAATCCCACAACGTAGGCCATTCCCAGCAGCAGATGTGCTTCCGCAGAATCGCCCTTGCGCATGATCCGGTCGATATACTTTTGTCCATTTTCCACCTGCCCGTCACGCAAATAAGCATTTCCCAAAAGATAGGCGATTGCGAGATCTTCCGGGTGACGATCGGCCGCATTGCTCAGCAATTCGATGACCTTCCGGGGTTCATCCGATTTAAGGAGACAGTCTGCGAGCAAAGTGCGGGCTTGCAGGTTATCGGGCTCTGCCCGAACCACGGAATCAAGCAGCACCTTGGCCTTTTCGATATTGCCGGTCTTGTAATAGGCCAAACCGAGATTCAACGTCACTGCCGGTTGATGGGGTGCCAATTTGAGGGCTTCTTCATATCGTGCAATTGCCTCCTCAAAACGACCCAGCTGAGCATAGACAATGCCCAGGTTTGCCAGCACAGCGAAGTGGGGTGCAGGCTTGAGCGCCTCTTTGTACTCCGCAATTGCTTCCTCAAGCTTGCCCGCCTTCTGAAGCTCGACACCACGCTCGAAGTGGAGTGCGCTCTCCCTGCTTCCTTGTGCCCATATCCATGGTGTCAGGCAAAGTGCAGCAAACAATACCCTCCACCTCATAAAATCACCTCACACCAAATATCTTGAATCTCCGCGGAGTCCAGGCGATCCTGTCTGCCTTTTATCGGCGAACAGGTCCCTTCTTCTGCCCTCTGCTCGCATCAGGTGAATCCTGGACGGGTTCTTTTGGCTCGAAGGGGACCATGCCTATGCGCCGCTTGAAGAGTGCTTCGAGCCGATCATATTCCGCACGAGCACGCGCAGCCGCCTCTGGCCTGTTTAGTTTGCTGTAAGCCTGCGAAAGGGAGTATTGAACGTTCGGCGCCTCGGGCTCCAGTTGGGCCGACTTTTCAAGCATGGCCACTGCCGGGGACAGTTCATTGCGACGCATGTGAATTCGTCCCAAAAAATAGTATCCAATGCCATTCATGGGGGCAAGCTTGACAGCTTTTCTCGCATAATTCAGCCCATCATCCAATGCGCCGGTCATGAGAGCGTAGTTGGCCAGCTGGAGCAGGGCTGCCACATGATTGGGATCCCTTTCGAGCTCTTTCTTGAACTGCTTTTCGGACTCTTCATATTGATGCCGCAGATACAGGTCGACCCCGTAGGCGTAGGCGACATTCGGCTTCCCGCGGTATTTGGCCTCTAATTCGTCGTAGAGCCGCCCAGCCTCGTCCAGTTTCTGCTCCGCCTCCAGAAAGATCGCCCGGCCAAACTCTCTGACCATGGTGCGCTCCTCGGAAGAGAGGCGGTCCAGTGGCTGGCTTTTGCGGAGTATAGCCATCCCCATGGCATCCAGGATCGATTTCGACTCACGGTGTTCCACGGCGAAGGCGCTCAGCAAGCCGAGGGCGGATTCAAATTCCTTTACCCGCGAGAGCAGCGCCGCCTGGTTGTAACGAACCACCCGGATCATTTCTTCGTTTCCGCCGCACTTCATCGACATGGCTTTGTCGAGATGAGTCAAAGAAAGCCTGATCTTCTGCATCTGGGCCTCGCACAGCCCCAACATCCCCCATCCCTGCCCGTTGTCCGGCTCCAGTCTGACGAACTGTCCAAAGGCGCTGCTGGCGGGAACAAAACGGGACTGGTCGTAATTCAGGACGCCAAGGAACCACCATCCCTCCGCCCAATTGGGTCGGAGAGTTACAAGCTTTTGATAAAGTCGCAAAGCTTCCGGAATCCGGTCTTTCTCGCGAGCTGAGGTGGCCTGAGCGCGGAGACTTTCAAAATCCGGCGTGGATTGGGACACCGATACAGCCGCGCGGCGGGGCGACTCCTGGGCAGCAAGTCCTACTTGAAGCACGATCCCAAGTGTCAGAACCAACAGAATGAGCTT
>DASQID010000692.1:0-3972 GCA_035631775.1 Acidobacteriota bacterium | reverse complement strand
AGTGACCCGGCACACTGCCAGATCAGCATCGGCTGATAGAACCATCCCCAGAATCCCGCCTGCTCGTACATGTTGCGGAACCAGCCCCCGTTCTCACCGTCGCTCCAGCTGGTTACGAGCGGCGGAAAATCCGTGGAGTGTTTTGTGCGCTCTCCAACTTCATAGGCAAACCAGCCGGGGTCGAATCCCGACTGCTGTGCACTGGAGATCTCGCGGTCTCTGGGCACGACAACAATCTCGGCCCCACCATATCGGGCGATGTGTGGCCGATAACGCAGTTCATCCCAGCGCAAGGGCTTTATGGGCTCGAGATACTCGCTGTCGACGACCACATAGCGGTAGCCGAATTTCTTCAGATATGGAATCAGCTCCTGGCAGAAGCCCATCTCGGGCGGCCAGAAGCCGGGAAACCACCCCCGCCCGAGAGCGGGACGCGCGATTTCGAGGTAGCGGCCGAGCTGAGCATCCCAATCCTTTTCGGGAACCAGCGGGAACACGGGGTGTGTGTATCCTGATCCCAGAAACTCGACGCCCGAGCTGCGGAATTCGTCCAGAACCCAGCGCAGATCCTGAGTATGCTCGAAGGTCTCCTGAACGCCCGGGTCCGTCAACTGCATCAGGAGTGTGCCCGAGAAGGACACGTGCAGCCTGGATTCGGGCGCATTCTGCTTTACATAGCGGACTGCCCTGGCGTACGCAAACAGCACCTGCTTCGCTTCCCAGGGCGTTGTGTTGTGGAGATCAATCAGATTGCCGTAAGGCTGGTGGAAGTTCAATCCAATTGCGTAATACGCGCGCGCCACTCGCATCCTCCAAGCAGTGCCGGGCCAAAGAAATTGACGATTGACGATCTACGATTGACGATTGAAAAACCGGTTGTCGCTCGATCGTCAATCGTAAATCCCTTACACCCATTCGGCCGTCATGCGAAATCATGGCTCAGGATGTCACTCCCCCGCCTGCAGATCTCGCGGGCGTAATCAGTCCATCGCCCCTGGCCCCAGTAACGATAGCAGCTTGTTTCGGAGACCATCAAGTGCATCAGGGCACTCCGATATGCGCGGCTGCCTGTATCCACCGGTCGCCCGTCCAGCTTTTCATGAAATTGGGCGCTCAACCTGTTCATGGGGTCGAGGACGTCGCCGTAGTTGCTCACCCAGCTCAGATTGTTAGTCCACGAACCGCCCTCCATGTTAAAGCGATGGTCAGCCCGCTTCGCGTCCTCGATTGCCCTGGCAACACTTTCCGGTGTTGGCCGGCTGCCGACACGCGTCCAGATCGCATGCTGGAAAACAGGCTGAATGGGTGCGAAGTCGTTCTCTGAGATACCCGCTCCGCCGAGCAATTCGAGGTACTCCGTGCCGTTCAGGCCGACGACGCCATCGGTGCCGGTCTGATGCCATACCTGTCTGAAATTGTCCGGAAACTCGTTCATCATTACTCCGCCGTTCTCGCCGTCGCTTATTTGGAGCACGAGCGGTGGTATCTTTTTCCCCTTGAGATCGCGGAGAAACTGCCCCTTTGCTTCATGGTACGGCTGCATCTGCCCGATCAGTTTCGTGTCGGATCCTTGCGTCTTGATGAGTGTGACGATCGACACCTCGTCCCCTTTCGCGTTCCGGGCAACAAGCAAACGCGGCAGGTAGCGCTCCCGCAGACCGTGACCATCCATCTCCTCAACGGAATGCTCTTGCACCAGGAGCCATTGATATCCGCAGTCGCGCAGGGCCTTCACATACTCGTGGCAGACATCCGGATGATTCGGCAGACTCATCTCCGGGGGAGAAAAACCGCGAACGCGCTCGAGCGCCTGCCATCCGAAAATAGCTGCAAAATCATGCTGCCAGGCGCGCATGTGCAGCTTCATATCGGGCACGGGGGTGGATGCGGCCACGGCGTGCCCCCAGAAGGTGCCCAGCCACTCCACAAACGGCCAATAGCGGTCATCCCGGGCGATGCTCTTCAGATTTTCAAGTATGTCTCCCCGCCCCATCTGTCGCAGCCCGAACAGCAGACTGCCGGAATAGTCGAGCATGACGCGCGGTTGTCTGCCGGCATCCACCAGTTCACGAATGAAATCCGCGATGCGGCTGTAGCACCACGCGAAGACAGGGGCGTCGTGGTTTCCGTGGACGTGCTGGTTCTCCATCATGAACTGGAGATTCCCGATCATTCGTGCGGTTCGGAGATCCGCGCCGTCGAGAATCAGCGGCTGGTGCATGTGCAATCCAACCGCAAAGGCCGACTGCATTCGTTCCAGGCGCATCGGTGTCCGGCCCAGAAAGACCGGCTTCTTCGTGCCGCCGCTCAAAGATTCGATTTTCTCATCCCAGCCACTGATGTTGGGAAGACCATCAATGATCTCGGGTATCGGCTCAACCTGCATAATTTTTGAATCCTCCGAGCTTTGAACCAGGGAGGGGTTCCGGACCGACAATGGCCTACAAAACCTTGCCCCCTCAACCGTGGGGCGATCCTATCCACACTCCTCCGCCCTGGTTCGACTGTTGACATTCTGGAGTTTGTAATCGGGGAGGTAAACGCGGTAATCAAAGTGGGGAAAAATGTTGTCCGTGGATTCCGTCTTACCCAGCCATGCTTCGTCCACTGTGCCGTCTTGCAGCATCTGGTAAATTCGATTGAAGCGCAGCAGATGATCCTTCGTTTGCTGGACTGCGTAGCCGACAACGGTTTTCCGCGTCATGATGAACGCCCAATCGCTCGCCTGGGCGAGCATCAGCTCGCGCCCGGCTTGATTCAACGCGCGCCTCGTCAGCTTGGTGGGACGCCGGAATCGTGCGGCCAGTGCGACCATCCGATCCGCAGCCGCGTGCAGGTGGCGATATAGCCAGTCGTTCGAGCCGTTGAGCCAGAGCTTGCCGTAGCCTTCATAGCCCCAGCTGGAGGCGCTGGGCATCTCAATCTGGTTGACCGGATATTCGGCGAGATACTCGGAAGGCGTGATCATGCTGATGGTCTCCTGATCGCGGGCGATTTTTCGGATCAGGCAGTCTATCCACTCGGGTCCCTCGAACCACCAATGCCCGAACAGCTCGGCATCGTAGGGTGCCACCACGATCGGCTTTCGTCCCATCCAGCTGTAAAGCCACTCCATCTGATGCTGACGGTTGAATATGAAGTTGGCCGCGTGGGTTGCGGTCCGCTCCAGTGCCCACTGCCGTACGTAGGGCTCCTTTGCATCTGTCCGGCCAGTGATGCGGTGGTACTTGATGCCTGTATTGATGCGGATTCCGTCCCGGTGGATATAGGGTTTGATGTAATCGAAGTCCAGATCAAACCCGATATCCCTGTAAAACTCGCGGTAGACCGGGTCTCCTGGGTACCCCTCGATCGAACTCCATACCTGTTTTGATGATTCAGGGTCGCGCCCGAAGGCGGCAACGCCGCTGGGGCAGTAGAGCGGCGCATGCACGCCAAAACGGGTCCGTCCACCGGCATTGTGGATCCCGTGGGAGTCGACAAAGAAGTAGCGCAAGCCCGCTTCCTTGAGCACATCATCCAGTCCGGGGTAGAAGGCACATTCCGGAAGCCAGATGCCCGTGGGATTGCAGCCCATCGTCTCGACGTAATCCTGCACGCCTGCAAATATCTGGGCTCGCACGGCCTCGGGGGTCACTCGCAGGAGAGGCAGGAAGCCGTGCGTTGCCGCGCTGGCCACGATTTCCAGCTTGCCTGTTTCCTGCAGACGTACGAATGCGCCGACCAAGTCCATCTTCCATCGATTCGCGTAGTCTTCGCGCTCCCTCAGGAAGCGCTCGCGATACATGGTCGCTACCTCGTTAAATGCCGGGGTATGCCGCGTTCGGCTCACCTCCTTCTCCGCCAGCTCGCACAACTTATCCAAGTGCCTTGCATATCTGCCGCGCAAGAGTTCGTCGTTGAGCATGGAAACAAGGGGAGGGGTCAAGGACATCGTGATCCGGAAATCGATGCCTTCTGCAGCAAGACCCT
>DASQID010000691.1:0-5000 GCA_035631775.1 Acidobacteriota bacterium | reverse complement strand
GGCCAAGAGTTATCTGCTCAAGGCGACCAAGCGGCTCAAGATACTTCAGGTTCTGTTTGACGAGGCTGCCTATTCCGATGTCGTGCGCGAAGCTCAGGAGATCGTCGAACTCGCGCTCAAAGGCATGCTGCGTCAGGTGGGCATCGAACCTCCCAAGTGGCATGACGTGGGCCAGATCCTGTTGGAATACAAAGCCCGTTTCCCTGAGGCTGTGGCACAGCAATTGGAGCGGCTGGCCGAGATCTCGGCGTGGTTGCGAAAAGAGAGGGAATTCTCCTTCTACGGCGACATCGATTTTATTCCGACGGAGGAATACTCCGAAACAGATGCCTTGCATGCATTGGAGGACGCACGACTGGTTGTCTCGATTGCCGCCGCATTAATCCCGTCCCAGGAATGACGGGAGGGAACGTGACGCATTTCTTCGAGCCATCGTGTTCGCGGTGGCTTATAGTCAGAAAGTGACCTGACGCCGGCCCCCGACCCCTGGCCCCCAGTCCCTGACGCTGGCCCCTGACCCCTGGTCCCTGACGCTGGCCCCCGACCCCTGACCCCTGACCCCTGTTGGTATACTTGGTGGCGGGATTCGAATGACACCTGAGAGCCTGACACCTGAAGATTGGCTTGATCAGATCAATAGCCGCCTGTACAGCGGCCGGGACCTTCCCCTGGAGACCGCGATGAAGGCCCTGGAATCCTACCCCGACGACGGCGAGCTGCTCGAGTACGCGGCGTTTGCGGCACTCGTTGAGGAGAAGCCGGACATCGCCCTCCGTTTTACCAAGAGAGTGGCCAGGTATTACGAACCCCTTCCCACCACGCTCGCCTGCCAAGCCCTGGCTTTGGCACAACAGGGGAAATGGCCGCTTGCCCAGTCCCTCGTGGAGAAGCTGATAGCCAGCCGTCTGCCCTATGACCTCATGTTTCCCAACGGCCTCGATCCCAGATGGGTCGAGAGATGGATGAATGCGATCGTGCGCTGGCGGCCCCGCGTCGAGCCCGGAAGGAAACCTCACGACACAATTCATGCCGAGAGGGCCAAATCTCCACCCCCAAGGCCGACGGAGGCCGGCGTTCCAGGCGACGCCGCGGCTGCCGCAACTGCCGTTCAGCCGCTCCCCTTGTTCCCCGCCCAGATACCCATTCGCTTCGAAATGCCGGATCCCAAGGAATACGACCTGCTCGAGCAGTGCCGGGCGGCTTCCCCTCAGGACTTCCTTCTCCGCCTGGATCTCGCTCACGCATCTCTGCTCAAGAGCTACGACGAGCTGCTGTGCCTGCCCCGGCTGCACGGGGTCGATCATTACTGGTACCAGGTGGAGACGGCCCGCAAGGTTCTCCGGCAATTCCGCGGCCGTGTCCTGCTCGCCGACGAGGTGGGGCTCGGAAAGACGATCGAAGCGGGGATGATCTTGAAGGAATACATGCTGCGCGGAATGGCCCGGCGCGTGCTGATCCTCACCCCTGCCTCCCTGGTGGAGCAATGGCGCGAGGAGATGGAGACCAAGTTCGGCATCGAGTTCGCCACCAGCTACGATTCCCTCATGCAGCGGGACGCTCCTCAATTCTGGGCGCTCCCTCGGATCATTGCCTCGATCGCCGCAGCCCGGCGCGATCCGCATTGCGTGCTGCTTTCACGGCAGCAGTTTGACCTGGTCATCGTCGACGAGGCCCATCATCTGAAAAACAGGGCAACGAAGAACTACCAGGTCGTGGACGGGCTGAACAAGCGGTTCCTGCTGCTGCTTTCGGCCACTCCCGTGCAGAACAATCTCATCGAGATCTACAATCTGCTCACGCTTCTCAAGCCGGGGATATTCAAGACCGAAAAAGAATTCCGCTCGATCTATATGACACCGGGAAAGCCGCGCGTGCCCGCCAACCGGGAGAAACTGCAGTCGCTGATGCGCGACGCCATGATCCGGAACACGCGTGCCCTGGTCGACGTCCGGCTCCCCGCCCGGCACGCAGCGACCGTAAAGGTCGACCCTTCCCCGGAGGAGCGTGAATGCTACGACGCATTGAGCGGACTCCTGCGCGCCCTGCCTCCGGACTGGAAGGCGCAGCACCATCTGGCCTTGCACCACGTCCTGGAGGCCGCGGGTTCCTCCCCACGCGCCGGACATACGGCGCTCGGGCGATTTCTGAAAGCCGAACCTCCCGGCGCCTGGTCCGAGCTGCTCGGCCGCTACACGTCGCTCGAGCGCGGCGGCAAGACGGAAACGCTCCTCATGCTCCTCGAGCGCAATCCGTCGGAGAAGAAGGTGGTGTTCGTCCGATTTCGCGAAACACTTCATCTGGTGAGCGACGTGTGCCGCAGCCGCGGTATTCCATTCGCGGTGTTTGAGGGAGGGATGGCCGGACCGGAGAAGGACGAAGCCATCGAAAGTTTCCGTGACGCCGTCCCGCTCCTTCTCAGCACGGAGTCGGGCGGCGAAGGGCGCAACATTCAGTTCTGCAATACCATGATCAACTTCGACCTCCCCTGGAATCCGCAGCTCATCGAGCAGCGCATCGGCCGCATCCACCGCATCGGGCAGCAGCGCGAGGTTTTCGTGTTCAACCTGGTCATGAGAAACACGGTCGAAGAGCATATCCTTCGCATTCTCGACGAGAAGATCAACATGTTCGAGCTTGTGGTCGGCGAGATCCAGTCTATCCTGGGCGAGATCGAGGAGGACCGGGGATTTGCGAGCCTTGTTTTCGCCGCCTGGATTGCCGAGACCGAAGAGGGCCGGCGGGAAGCCTTCGATCGCCTGGCCGAGCAATTGGTGGCGGCCAAATCCGAGTATCAATCGGCCAAGGCGCTCGACGACGAGATCTTCGGCGAGGAATTCGAGGTAATATGAGGACACGGATTTTCACAGATTTACACGGATCCGGATGATTGATGAACACGACATAGTATGAGCGATCTAAGAACCCTTCTCGCCCGCGCGCTGGCGGCCGAGGGCGCTTTGGTGGAGGCGATCGAGCCCGAGGGGCTGGAGATCATGGCCACGCCGAGGCTGCAGGAGGCTCTCTCGCTTCCGGAATGGTCCCGGGTGGGTTTCGGAGCCGAGCTCCCCGCGCAGGCAACGCGAGTGAATTTCGAGTCGGACTGGGCCGGGCGGCTGGAGCGTCTGCTGGAAGGGCGCGGCCGGTTGGCGCAAGTCTCCCTGTCGGAGCATCACGCACCGCCGCCGCGGCAGGAGTTCGAGAGGATCATCCAGCGGGACTTCGCGCTGCAGAACGCGACCTTCCGGCTCGGCCAGGTCGAAGAGGCCAGAGCCGGTTACCTGCTTCTCGTTTTCCATGTCACGGCGTCGTCGGATGAGAAGCGGGAGGACTTGGTCCACCTCTGCATTAACGAATCAAACAGTGCCGCCGCCGACGATCTCGCCCGGCCGCTGCTCTCCCATTTGCGGGCGCAGGAACACAGGGACGGAGCGCAGGAAGATGATTCAAGCGGTGCCTTGCCTGCGGGGAAGCTCCGGACGAGGGCGGCGGGATTGCTGATGCCCAAGATCCGTTCCCAATTCTCGCCTTTCCTGGCGGGGATGGAGCGGCGGATGGCGCGCGACCTCGAGCGGCTTCATGTCTATCACACCGACTTGCGGCGGGAAGTCGCCGAGCGCCTGTCCGACAAAAGCCGCAGGGGCGTGAATGATGAAGCACTTAAAGCGGATCGAATGCGGCTCATGGCGATTGAACGCGAATATCATGCGAAGGTCGCGGACCTCAGGCGAAAGTACGCGATGACTGTCGAGGTTCGCTTCCTGCAGGCATTGCGGGCCTGCATGCCGGTTCGGCGGGCGGAGGTCACGCTTCTGAGACGGAAAGGCTCGCGGCGGACCCATTTGGACTGGAACCCGATCACGAAGCGAGTGGACCGTCTTCCCTGCGAGGGCTGCTGGGCATCTCCCAGGATCTACAGCGTCTGCGACGAGAGGCTGCACTGGGTCTGCACTTCGTGTCTCTCGGCCTGTCCTTCATGCGGTAAGGAGTCCTGCCGCGCCTGCAACCCCGCGCGATGCCCCAGGTGCTCACATCCCTGGAGATCGGAAACGGGACACTGATTTTCACCGATTGTCACGGATCCGAATCCGTGGAGACCCGCGAAAATCCGTGTCCAAATGCTTTTTACAGGCTCCCCGAAATTCGATCTTTGATAAGATACTGCCCATGGACAACCGATACGATGTCCTTCTCCAGGCCCTGTTCGCAGCCTTCGGATCGCAATTGAAGACCGTGGTTCTGTTTGGCTCGCGCGCGCGCGGCGATGCCCTGCCGGATAGCGATCACGACATATTTTATTGTTGCGGAGGGTCTGCCGCCCGATCCTTTAGGCCGCGCCAGGAAAGTGCGTGGAACCCTGTCGAAATGTCTGGCGGATCTGCCCGGCGCGATCAATATGCGCGCCAAGACCCCTTTGGAATTCGAAGCGGATTTGACGCCGCTCTCCCTCGATGTCTGTGTGGACGGCATTTGCCTGTTCGGCGAAGGTTATTTCGAGCCCCTACGGCGTAAAGCACTGGCTGCGCTGGCTTCCTCCGGGATGAAACGCCGGCGCGTGGGGGGGAGTCTTTTCTGGATGCTGCCCGGCGACGGAGCGCGCAACTGGGAGCTGACCTGGGACGGCTACCGTGAACGACCGTGATTTGACTCAATATCGGCTGCGATTGGCGGAAGGGTTCTTAAGGGAAGCCGAGCAGGATTTTCAGCTCGAGCGCTGGCGTTCGTGTGTTGATAACGCGCAGCTTGCCGTAGAGAATGCCGGGAAGGCGGTGCTGGCTCTCTTTGGCGTGATTCCCAAAACTCACGATCCAGCCCGGCAAGTCGCGCAAATCCTCCGGACTAAGGGCTGGCGCAAGAATAACTTCACATTTTGCTCGGCGCCAATTTGTAGTTCCAGCGTTGTAGGTCCTTGGGTTTCTCCAGGTTGAGCTCGTCCATCCGCTCATCCGACACCTTCACGCCGGTCTCATACTTCTTTGTCACAAGGAATGCTCTGACTTTAA
>DASQID010000690.1:0-3899 GCA_035631775.1 Acidobacteriota bacterium | reverse complement strand
ATCGCTAATGGGCAATCACACGGGCAAGCTGCGAATCAGCTTTGC
Organism: Acidobacteriota bacterium; assembly: GCA_035631775.1. Classification (GTDB taxonomy): domain Bacteria; phylum Acidobacteriota; class UBA6911; order UBA6911; family UBA6911; genus DASQID01. The sequence continues at coordinate 3,854 of DASQID010000690.1, read as the reverse complement.
GTCCGGGCTGAAAGCCCGGACCCACTTGAAAGCGAGCGATGGACTGCTGACCTTGTTGAGACTCCCCACACGCGTTGTCGCTGGCACGCCGTTTATCCATGCCCGTCTGCCCAATTATTGGAATCCCATGAAACCAGAAGGACCACATCTCCACGGCTCCCGTCCGCTATCATCTGTCCTGCTACTACTGTTGAGCGTCGCATTGCCTGGCGGGGCGATGGCACAGGGCGGAGGTATCGTCGAAGGCAGGCTGGTAAACAAGACGAATCCGTCCATTATCGCCGCGAAAGTCGACCTCGATGTACTCGCTTTTGCCGGGGGGCTCGGCATCATCAAGTCCACGACGACGGATTCCTCCGGGAAATTCAGGATCGAAGGCCTTCCCACGGATCAGATGCTGCTGATTCGAGCGAACTACAAGGGAGCCAATTACTTCGGCCGCGTCAATTTTGACCCCACCGGAAAAGCCAGCCTCGAAATCGAGATCTATGAAACTACGACTTCGATGGACGGCATACAGGCCGAAGGATTGCGCATGGCGTTTCAGTTTGCGGGTGATCACCTGGAGTCTATTGAGACGATCTCACTCAATAATCAGACACAGCCTCCGAGGACCTTCATGAGCATGGGAGGCAACTTCCGCTTCTCGAAGGCACAAGGAATTCTGGAGCCTCCCAAAATAAGCGTGACGGGGCCTGGCGCACCGATGCCGCTGGCGCAATCGCCGCTCGAGAGCCCGGACGGCCAAAGCTATTACAGCCTGTACCCGCTGCGGCCGGGCGTCACGACGTTCGAGATTCAGACGGCTTTGCCTTACCCGAATCGCAACTATACATACCGAACGAAGTTCTATCAGGATGTGAGTTCCGTGCAGGTTGGCGTCATTCCGCAGGATATGACGCTGTCGGGAGAGGGACTGACCAGGGTTCAGGTTAATCAACAGAGGAACTTTGCCGTCTATGCCGGTGGTCCCCTAAAGGCAGGTACTGAGGTGGCATGGACCTTTACGGGCGGCACGCCGGTCGCGGAACAGCCTGAGTCACAGGCCCCAGGTGAATCCAAGGTCAAACCCTATCCCACCGACGTCGGCCAAAACGCATTCATCGTGGGTCCCCTTCTGCTGATGGGATTCATCGTGGTGCTCTGGTACTCGTATAACCACGTTCAGACTCTCTCTCCGAGTTCTGAGCTTCGCACGAAAGAGCTCAAGGCGCGCCGCGACCAACTTCTCAGTTTTCTAGCCAACCTCGACAGCCAATATGAGAATCACGCCTTGGACCGGCGCGATTATGTGAGACAACGCGAACAGGGGAAGCGCCAGCTGCGGCGAATCTCCTTGTTGCTGAAGAAGTAGAGCAGCCTCGCTCCGACTTGGAGGTCCTTAGCGTTCTTTGCGTCTTTGCGGTGGGCTTTCAAAAACCTACTGCCGGGACGCGAAGTGCGCCCTGGAACGCAAAGAGTGCTTCCATGTGGCCGAAGAATGCAGGTATCCTGGCGGCCGCTGATTACTGATTGTGAAATATGATCGAAGTCCACGCCTTGGCGAAGTACTTCGGAAGGTTCTCGGCACTCAGGGATCTGCATCTCACGGTTAGAGAAGGGGAATTCATCGCCCTCTTCGGCCGGAACGGCGCGGGGAAAACCACTCTCCTGCGAATTCTGGCAGGATTATCACGTCCTTCCTCGGGTGAAGTCCGAATCGGTACCCCACACAATCTGACGCCGCGCGCCGCACGGGGTGCCATGGGCTATCTCTCTCACAACACGGCGCTCTATGCGGACCTCACCGCGCTGGAGAATCTGCGCTTTTTTGCCCGGCTCATGGACGTGCATGCCCGCGACGCGGACCTGATTGAGAGAATCGCTCGTGTCGGTCTCTCCGGCAGAGAGTCGGAGCCTGTGCGCAACTATTCCCGCGGGATGCAGCAGCGATTGGCAATCGCACGCGCCTTCCTGCACGATCCTTCGATCCTTCTGCTGGACGAACCCTTCACCGGATTGGACCAGCACGGCACGCATTTCCTGAAAGGATACCTCACTGACTCGCATGCGAGGGGCAAGACCTGCGTGATGGCAATCCACGACGCACCGCTCGGTTATGAGCTGGCGGATCGGCTGGTCGTGATCGAAAAAGGAGTCGCGGCCTTGGATGTCAGGAAGTCCGATGTGACGCTCGAGCAATTCATGGACAGGTACAAAGCAGTGGCGGAAGAGCGGTAGCATGCTGGCAATGATCTGGGCGATTTTTCGCAAGGACCTGCTGATCGAGCTGCGCACCAAAGACTCACTGAATGCCATGCTGTTTTTCGGCATCGTGGTCCTCGTGATTTTCAACTTCGCGCTCGAATCGATTCGAGAGTCCATTCGCGCTGCTGTGCCCGGAGTTCTCTGGGTTGCCTTTGCCTTCTCGGGAACATTGGGACTGAATCGGATGTTCGCGGCGGAGAAGGAGAACAGTTGTCTCCAGGGGTTATTGATGCTTCCGGTGGACCGCGGTGTCATCTACCTTGGGAAGATGCTTGCGGCCACGGTCTTCATGCTCGTCACCGAAGCGGTCATCTTCATCTTCAGCCTGGTCTTCTTCAATCTCACGGTCTGGAACGAGATCCCCTATCTGGTTCTGGTATTCTTTATAGGCACGCTCGGATTTACGACCGTCGGCGCGCTGCTGTCGGCCATTTCCGTGAATACCAAAATGAGAGAGGTGCTGCTGCCGTTGATCCTGTTCCCGGTGATCCTACCCGTCCTGGTCAATGCGGTGGAGGCCACCAACATCATCCTCAACACTGTGGATTACCGGACGCTGAAGTTGCCGCTGACAATCATGTCGGTATTTACGATCATCTTCGGAACGATTTCGTATCTGCTTTTCGAATATGTCCTGGAGGACTGAGCGATGGACCAAAAGCCCCAATCGCGCTTTGATACCGCATTAGGCGTGATCCTGTTTCTTGTCATGATCGGCGCCCTGTACATGGCATTCCTGGGAGCTCCGCGAGAGAAGACCATGGGGGACCTGCAGCGCATATTCTACTTTCACGCGCCCTCCGGGATCGTGGGACTGCTTGCCTTCGCGTTGAATTTTGTGGGATCGGTGATGTATCTGATCAAAAAGGACCGACAGTGGGATAACCTGGCCCTTGCTTCCGCCGAGATCGGGGTCATGTTTCTTACCATCCTTCTTGTCACCGGCCCCATATGGGCGAAGCCTGTCTGGCTGGTCTGGTGGACATGGTCACCGCGCCTGACCTCGTCTCTGATCCTCTGGATGCTTTATATCGCCTATCTGCTCGTCCGCAATTATGTGCCGGATCCCGATCGGCGGGCGATGATGTCTGCAGTTTTCGGGATCGTTGCATTCGTGGATGCTCCGATCGTCTGGTTTTCGATCCGGTGGTGGCGTGATATACACCCGTCACCAATGCTCGAGACCGGCGGCCTCTCGCCCGCCATGCGGCCCGCATTCTACACGTGCTGGGCGGCATTTATGGTTCTCTTCCTTTACCTGGTTCGCCGGCGGTTTTATCTGGAATCCGCGCGCAATGACGTGGAACTGCTTGCCCGCCAGGTGGACATAGCGCGCTGAGCAGCCTGACAACCGAGGACCCCTGCACATGAATACGATGAATTACCTGTTCGCAGCTTACGCAGCTATCTGGATCATACTGGCGATTTATCTTTACTCAATACACTCCCGGGAAAAGAAACTGCGGGAAGATGTCGAACGCCTGAAGCACCTCCTCGATAAAAAGTGAACAACCGATTTCCATGCAGGGGGTCATCAGACCCCGGAGGCGCGCCGGTCTGATGACCGGCGCCACAGGACTTTTCTTTTAGCCAAATCGTGGAGTTAT
>DASQID010000689.1:0-7631 GCA_035631775.1 Acidobacteriota bacterium | reverse complement strand
GGAAATCACTTTTCTCCTCCCAGCTTCGTCACGAATCCCGTGAAGAGGCGATCGCGGTCATCGTTCGTGATTTCCTGGCGTATATTCTCCTCGGCCATCTGCACGGAGAGCTCGGCGACGTGCGCTTTGAGTTCGAGTTGGGCAGCCCGCGTCATCCCCTCGATCTCCTCTCGCGCCCTCTCAACAATTTTCGCAGCATCCCGCTCTGCGTCGGCCAGAAGTCGCCTGTACTCTTCCTGAGCTTCACTCTCCGCCTGCGCCTTGATTTTGGCCAACTCGTCATCCAGCGACTGCATGTGGGATTCCATCTCCGCCAGCTTGGCCTCGGCCTCTTTTTTTGCCGCTTGTGCTTCGGCAAGTTGCTCTCGAATGGTCTGCGTACGGGTGGCATAGAAATTTGCCAGAGGCTTGCGTGCAACCCAGACCACCACGCCGACAACCAAGGCGAGGTTAAAGAGCCGGCCAACAGGCAGCAGCATGCCCCACTTGCTTCCCTCCTCGGCCGCGACTGCCACACCAGGCATCAGGACTATGCTGGTCAGCAAGAGAAGGGATGGGATCTGAAATCGGCGAACCTGTGCTTTCATGTCAGTTTATCGCGGAAGATCCGGAGGAGCCGCCGAGACCATGGAAGTGAAGGCATCTCATGCCGACCTGCGGAAAATCGCAGCAGAGATGCCTGCCGCGATCTCCCTGGCATCGGAATCGAGTTTGAGCTTCGCAGCCTGAACTTGAGCCTGGATGGAATCGTGGGCGTCCTGTATGAGTTTTTCGGCGTCGGGCCGTGCCTGCGACAAGGCCTGAGTCCGCTTGTTCATGGCAGCTGCGCGCACTTCTTCCTGCCGCCTGTATCCCTCCAAGCGACCGTTTTTGAGAGCCGCCTGATACTGATTGAATAATACCAGATGGTGATCAAGCTGCTTGCGGATTGACGCCATCAGCCCGGAGGTCCTCTTCGTGCGCTCTTCCTGCACGCGAAGCAAGGGCTGAAACAAGATCTTGTCCAGCGCAACAACGAGCACGAGGAAGATGATAACCGCCGGGATTATGGATCCGTCTAAACTTATCATGATTTATAACGGGCACCGGTTAGCGCCTAATTCCCTGATGATTCCAGCTGCCGGGATGCTCTTTAAAGACCGCAAAAACTATCACAGCAATTCGTGTATCGTCAAGGAGTTTTCCCCCTTTCCTTCAATCAATTAGCGTTACTTTGGGAAAGATTGTATCCTGGGCCGATCTTGGAGTTCTTCGAGTCTTGGAGGCGCCTTTTTTCAAACCCCACCTTCCAGACCCAAGGACTCAAAACAGTTGATTCAGATGCCGACCTCCAGCATTCGGAAACTCGAGAACCCGGAAAGTAAGGTTGGGAAATTGCTAATACGCGAATTGGTCTTGATTTGCCTCGCGGGTGTCGCGCAGGAACTCATCTGGATCGCGACCTGCGCACTGGGCCCCTTGCGCCAGCACACCGAGGCATTTCTCGGACTGATGATGGGCGCATTCCTCCTTTGCGTCGGAAGTTTCTTTCTATTGCCCGCCATAAACCGGCGCGGGGCATGGCTCGTTGTCGGTTTCGGGATCCTATTTAGGCTGACTCTGATTCCGGCACCTCCGTATCAAAGTGAGGACGTATACCGCTATCTCTGGGATGCGCGCGTAGCCTCGGCGGGAATCAATCCCTTCCTCTACCCCCCTGATGCACCTGAACTGGCCGGAATCCGGGACGCAAATATTTACCCGATGATCAATTCGAAATCGCTCATCACGGCATACCCTCCCCTCTCGCAAATCCTGTTCCGGTGCTGCTACGCCGTTTTCAAAGACAACCGCATAGCCTTGAAGAGCCTCTTCAGCCTTTTCGAGATTGCATCCCTTCTGCTGGCATTTAGAGTTCTCTCACTCCTGAAACTGAATCTCCGCGGCCTCTTGCTGACAGCCTGGAATCCGCTTTTTATTTTTGAGTTCTCTCACTCCGGGCATTCGGACAGCGCGATGATGTTCCTGATCGTGCTCTCAATTTATTTTCTCTGCCGCTCCCGGAGTGTCCCGGCGATGATGAGTTATGCGGGAGCCGTGCTGTCCAAACTCCATCCCGCACTTTGGTTCCCATTGTATGCAAGGAAGACGGGCTGGAAAGGATGCCTCGCAGCGATGGCTGTCGGAGGGTTCCTGGCGCTCCCTTACTTTAGCCTGCAATCCGGACTTAAATACCTGCATTCGCTTGGCGCATATCTCCGCCTCTTTGAGTTCAATGCGAGCATTCACTACTTGGCACGGTATATCGGACGCATTGAATTCCACCAGCAATGGGATCAATCGATCGGCCCGTTTCTGGCCGGTCTCCTGCTGATCACTGCGATATGGATTTGGTGGAAGTTTCCCTTGCACAACCCCATCGACCTGCTGCATGCGGGATTCTGGATCATGACTGCGGATCTTTGTCTGGCAACGACGGTTCATCCGTGGTACATCTGCTGGGCAGCTTTGGCCCTTCCTTTCCTCCCCTACGCTTTCATGACCTATTGGACGGGAGCATGCTTCCTGTCTTATTTCGCGTATGCCTACCGTCCGGTGTTTGAACCAACCTGGGTGTTGCTGGTCGAGTACCTGCCGGCTTATGTTCTAATGAGTTGGGAGATTTACCGTCGCGGACCCCTGCTCGATGCGTGGGCGACGAGATGCAGGCGGTTGCCAATCCACCAGTAGATCCGCATTTCGATCCGGGCGGAATCTGATGCCCGGTCGGGCTGAAATTGTCAGGCTAGCTGCGTTTGCCCTTGTAGATCAGATCCAGGAATTCCATGCGGGTTTCCGGACGGCGGAAGCTACCTAGCATGGCGCTGGTTACGGCGCGCGAATTTTGTTTTTCCACGCCCCGCATCATCATGCACATGTGTTGTGCATCAATGACCACCCCGACCCCCAACGGTGCAATCTTTTCCTGAATGGTGTCGGCGATCTGAGTAGTGAGCCTCTCTTGCACCTGAAGCCTCCGGCTGTACATTTCCACGAGGCGCGCCATCTTGCTCAGGCCGATGATCTTCTTGCTTGGAAGGTAGGCTACATGGCACTTGCCGAAGAAAGGCAGCATGTGATGCTCGCACAGGCTGAAGAAGTCAATGTCGGCGACAATGACCATCTCGTCGTACTTCACGTCGAACAACGCATTATTCAACAGCTTGTCCGCATCCTGGGAGTACCCGCTGGTGAGAAATCGTAGGGCCTTGTCCACGCGGTCCGGCGTCCCGCGCAGGCCGTCACGGTCGGGATTCTCGCCGAGTTCTTTGAGTATCTTCCGGATCAAGTCTTTCATGGGTTTCCCGTCTGCTCCTACAGCTAGCTATGAACTTCTCGAATATGCGCTTGGAGAATCCGTCGCAGGCAAGACTCTGTTCGGGATGCCATTGAACCCCCAAGATCCAGTGGCTCGAGTCTCGTCCGACCACAGCCTCGACGACCGCGTCCGGCGCTCGTGCGATGACCTCCAGACCGCTTCCGATGCGCGCCAAGGCTTGGTGATGTGTGCTGTTAACCTTGACAATGGAGCCGCCGGCGAGCTCTTCCAGCAGCGAGCCGGGGGTGATTTCAATTGGATGCACAGCCCTTTTGTTCCGACGAGGCTCATTGTGCAGGATGGAGCCTTTGACATGGGCCGGTATGTCTTGAATCAGGGATCCTCCCATAAAAACGTTGAGGGATTGGAGGCCGAAACAGATGGCCAGGACGGGAATGCGCCGCTCGGAGGCTGTTCGCAACAACATGAAATCCGTCTTGTCGCGAAGAGGCTGAACCGGTCCGCAACCGGGTTTCCGCTCCTCCCCATAGCTTCCTGGATCGACATCGCTGTTGCTCCCGGTGAGAAGCACGCCATCCAGAGTTTCTGCAAAAGGTTGCAAAGCCTCCGGCGTCTTGACCAAGGGCAGCATAACGGGCAGGCCCCCGGAGGCAAGAATTGCATCGGCGTAGTTGCGGCTCAAGTACTGGCTGTCTTTGCCGGGATCCATCCTTGCGGGCAGTCCGATCAATGGGGCAAGAGATTTGTGATCTATCATGCTAACCTTTAGAAAAACTTGATTTTACCACCTGGCAGGCCTCATTTGAAGTGGACAAGGGAAATTGGCGGCAGTCGACGATTGCAGAGATTTATGGGCTCTGCGGCACAGACCCGCCTGCCGGATCCAGGGGAGATTGGGGAAATGGTCGTCCGTCACCAATTTCGGCTTTCCCTATTTACACGTGCAGAGGGAATGACTAGACTCCAGATGATATGTCTCCGAGAGAATCCCCGTTCAGAAGGCTGGGGAAGGCTTTTGTCGGCGCCTCCAAGGCGATGCTAAACCATGAAACGCCTCGAGATGCGGCCGCGATTTCCTATTTCAGTCTGATTGCGCTCTTTCCTTCGATTCTGGTAATGGTGGCTCTCACGGATGCCGTCCTGAATCGGGTGGATCTGCACAAGAGAGTGGTGCGGATTATCGTGGCGCTTTTCCCAGGCTCGAGTCAGTTCCTGAGGGTGTACCTAAGCGAGGTCACCACCCCTTCGGTCGCGCTGACGATATCGTGTGTCGCCGTAATTCTTTGGTCGACGTCCTGGATTTTCACCTTTATTGAAAATGCCCTCAATCGCGCCTGGGGGGTGCCCAACCGAAGGTCATTCTGGGAGAGCAGGATGCGGAGCATCTCCCTCATGGTGTTGGGAGGGGCTTGTCTGCTCATATCTGCCGGGATAACTCTGGTAGTATCCAGGTGGCAATCATTGTCCTCGGGACGTATACCTGAGTTTGCCGAGGATCCCATAATCAAATGGCTCTGGTCGTCGGTGATGATGTCTATGGGATTCGTAGTGGCAATCATCGTTTTCTCCCTGGTGTTCAAGCTTATGCCGGATCGAAAGGTTCCCTGGATCGAAGCGTTCTCGGGCGCCCTGGTCGCAACGATCATGTGGGAGATCGCCAGTTATGTTTTTGCGTGGCTGGTACCTTCCTTCGACTACCAGAAGATCTACGGCAAGACCTATACGATCATTCTATTGCTCGTCTGGGTCTACACCTCGAGCTTCATCATGCTCTACGGCGCCAACTTTTCTGCCCACCTGCACCGGAGTGATGTCACCAGGGACGTGCTTCCGCTACCCGGCGAATCCGGTCAGGAGAGCTATCGGAACAAGATCCGTTCCTTCCGCAGGCCTCGCTGATCGAACCCTGTGAAACTGCGCGATTTCGATTTCTCACTTCCCAAGGCTCTCATCGCTCAGCATCCCTTACCCGAACGGGACCGGTCCCGAATGATGGTTATCTGGCGGGAGAGCGGCAGGAGGGAACATCGCACCTTCAGAGATCTACCCGAAATCCTCAATTCCGAGCACTACCTCGTGTTGAACAACACTCGGGTTTTCCCCGCCCGACTGAGAGCGAACAGGCCAGGCAAGACGGATAAGATCGAGATCCTGCTGGTTCGCGAGCTGAGTCCGGGAGAGTGGTTCGCACTGCTCAAGCCAGCTCGTAAGCTACTTCCCGGACAAGAGTTACAGATTGGGACCTTGAAAGCGAGAGTTGCGGCCTTGAAGGAATCAGGCGGCAGGATCCTTCGGTTTGATCAGACCGAGGGGCTGATGGAATGCTTCGAGCGAATCGGTGAGACGCCCCTCCCACCTTACATTCACAGGCCCAATAAGCTCGATTTGGCGGAGGATCGAACGCGCTATCAGACTGTATATGCAAGACGCACGGGCTCTGTCGCCGCGCCGACCGCCGGGCTTCACTTCACACCGGAAGTTCTTAAACATCTCGAGGAACGACGCATCGGGCGATGCGAGATCATGCTCCACGTCGGTTATGGGACCTTTCAGCCTGTCCGCTCCAAGAACGTGGAGGAACATCGGATGGAACCTGAGTACTTCGAGGTGGACGAACGCGCGGCGACATTCATAAGGACTAACAGGGAGGCCGGGCGGCACCTAGTTGCGATCGGCTCAACCACCACGCGGGTTCTCGAATACCTCGCAATGGCAGATCCGTCTCTCACCTGCGGCAAATCAGGCTACTGTGACCTCTTTATTTACCCCGGATTCAAGTTTCGTATGATCAATGGGATGCTGACGAATTTCCATCTGCCGCGCTCCACGCTATTCATGCTGGTTTCAGCGTTTGCGGGGCGCGATCTAATGCTTGACTGTTATCAGGAGGCAATTTCAAAGGGCTATCGCTTTTTCAGTTATGGCGACTGCATGCTGCTGATCTGACATCACTATTCCTTACAAAAATTGATGTCGACCAAGGGCGCTGGAGGCTCTCCTAAGGCCGGCACTCGCTGGTGCCGATAATACTATTCTGTAAGGAGGTGAAAATCATTAAGATAGAATAAATTGGAGTAATTCAGTTGAACCTCTTCCAGTGCCTGTGCTAAAGATTAGAGTATGCCAATCTAGAGGGCAGCGGGCTTTTAATGAAACGAAATATGCAGACGGTGCCGACGTAGTTAATTATGTCTAAAGTGCGAGGAACAAAATGGATTGCACAGCGGCTCGAATCTGGCTTTTTCGAAAGATCGATGGTGAACTCTCGCCTGCTGATTGCGCGCTGCTCGACTCCCATCTTGCCCAATGTCCTGGTTGTACGCGCGAACTCCGTCTTCTGTCGATACCGCGCAGGATCGGCCTCGCGATCCCCGCTTTGGAGCCCAGTCCTTATTTCTACCGCAAGCTGAGGGCTCGCATCGAGAGCGAGGCTCAGGGCATCACCATTTGGCAGATCCTCCTCGGCCTCTCTCGGCAGGTAGTGCCTGCCCTGGCCGCAATCACTCTGGCACTCCTGTCCATTTTTGCCTATCTTCAAATCCATGCGTCCAGTCCGGATGTCTACCAGACCTATGACAGGATGTTCATTTCCAGCGATCGCCCTCTGCGCATGGTGCAGGGTGATATCACCAATGAAAGCGTTCTGAATGCAATCGCGGACCAGGAATCGAGTCATCGCGTTGGTACCGAGACTTCAGGGAAAAAATAGCCACTGTTGACCCTGGCGAGCAGGTAAAATGAAATCCAAGACTAGTGCCGCAATGCTCCTGATGCTGACCTTTCTGCTGGGCGGAATAACAGGCTCTGTCTCTTATTCCCTCTATCAGAATCACGTAGCCGCAGCAACACCAAAGGCCAATAATCCCCACGATCCGGTGAACGACCTGGCGCGGGCTCTAAGCCTGGACGCCTTACAACGAGAAACCCTCAAGAACATAATGGACCAAAGCCGGGGCCGCTACCACGCTCTCTCGCAGCAGATCAGGCCACAATATGAGGCAATCAGGAATGAAACCCGGCAACAGATCCGGCAGATCCTGCGCGACGACCAAAAGACGCGCTTTGAGGAGTTTCTCAAGGACGTGGACAGGCGCCACAAAGAGCGCGAAGCCAGATCCTCCCAATGAGTTCTCGTGGACCTACCGCCACTTTTACAAACTCGAACGACTGACGGCAGAGCTCATTTCTTCCACTTCGATTTGGATACGGAATTCGTCTTGTCGCCTTGGCGTCTTAGGGCTGGCGCAAGAATAACTTCACATTTTGCTGCTGGCCACCAGGCCCGCTGGCGAGGCGCGAGCGACGAGCTATACCCGGGGTGGTATGTGAGGAG
>DASQID010000688.1:0-7334 GCA_035631775.1 Acidobacteriota bacterium | reverse complement strand
AAGAATAACTTCACATTTTGCTGCTGGCCCCCAGGCCCGCTGGCGAGGCGCGAGCGACGAGCTATACCCGGGGTGGTATGTGAGGAGCGAGCAACAAAGCCAGCGGGCCTGCGGGCCGCAGCCTGAAAGGGCGCGGCGGTGGGCGGGCATCTGCTTTGTTGCCGCTCCTCGACGATGTACACTGACATCGCCTGCGTCGCGGCGCCTCGCATCTGCCCGCCCGGCGCTCGCGCCAAAATGTGAATTTATTCTTGCGCCAGCCCTTAGCCCGGATTACGAAGTCAAGGCCTGCTATCCGTGCATTCCGTGGCATTTCTCAGGACGCCACGGATTCCACGGATTTTCCCGTCTCCTTGACAGGCCATACGACTCCTGAACATAGAATTACCTGATCCAACGGTACCGATAATTCGGGAATTGCGCAGCCTGTCACCGAATAGTTTCGTCACCCAATTTCCGAATTCGAATTCGGCTCTGCAAATTATCCATTTCATGGCTGATTATCAGCCTTGATGCGAAGAGGAGTCGTCCGCGGCCGGCGCCGGGATGTATAATCGCCGCACCCAATGGATTGCATTTTTTAATCCGGACGGAGCTTCTGTGCCGGATCTCCTCCTCGGACATCCTCTCGCCGAGGCCGGCTGGGACCCGGAAATGGGGGGCAGATACGGTTCTTTCGATCAGCCGAAGATAAGGAGGGACGAAATGAGGGATCTGATTACGGAGGAACAGGCCAAGGCCCTGGGAGATTGCTACATCAGAGCCAGGAACGAGGCGAATTTATCCCTGTTGGACGAGATTTACTCCCCGGACGTGGTTGTGCATGATCCAAGCCAGCCTCGAGAGATGATCGGACTCGCTGCGTTGAAGGGCCAGTATGGGAATACCCACGCCGCCGTTCCCGACGTCAAGTTTTCGTTGGATGACATGTATCTCAAGGGGGACAGGATTGCCTGGATCTTTACGATGTCGGGGACCATCGCGGGCCCTTTCCGCACACCTGTGGGCGAACTTCCACCTACGGGCAAGTCCTTTCGGCTCTCTGGCGTTGCCATCGACCGGATTGTAGAGGGCAAGATCGCCGAGGAATGGGTCTTCTTCAATGTCCTGGACCTCCTTCAGCCTTTGGGATTCACGCTCGCTCCGCCGAAACTCCTTCAAGCGGAAGCGAAGTATGTGTGAAGCGAGGCTCCGCGACTGCTTTTTGCCCTGAGCTAGGCGGAAATTGGCCGCGCATAATTCCGGTGACAGGCTACACAACTCCCGAACTCAGAATTGCGATCCAGCTGTACCGATAATTCGGGAATTGCGTAGCCTGTCACCTGATTTTCTGCCCGCGGGATTTATGGCCGGTTACCACATTGGGGTCGCCACCCGCAAGATCGGCCAATGGGACTACCGTTACATGCTCGCCCAGCGCATACCGCACATCCCCGGGATATAGGACCGTCAAATGGTCTAGCCGCAGATCCTCCAGGGCGATCCTCATCGACGGCGAAAGTCGCGGAGCGTCCTGGAATTTCATCTCGACGCCGTGGCGGCGCCCGTGCTTCAGAAAAAGGAGATCCAATTCGGCGCCCGTGTGCGTGGCCCAGAAATATGCTGCTTCCGGCCGCGCGAGTTCGAGTACCGTTTCGATGGCGAATCCCTCCCATGAGGCGCCAACCTTCGGATGCGACAGAATCTCGCGATCAGAGCTGAGGCCGAGGAGGGTATGAAGCAAGCCGCTGTCTCTCACGTACACTTTTGGGGCTTTGACCTGGCGCTTATTCAAGTTCTCGTGCCAAGGCTGAAGCTGCCGGACTAGGAACAAGCCGGCCAGCAAGTCCAGGTAGCGTCTCGCCGTGGGCTCGGAGACGCCGAGAGAGCGGGCCGCTTCGGCCGCGTTCCAGAGGCCGCCATGGTAGTGGGCGAGCATCGACCAGAATCGGAACAAGGTCGCCGCCGGAATGGTGATTCCTAGTTGCGGCAGGTCACGCTCGAGATACGTCTGGATGAACTGGCGACGCCAGTTGAAGCTCATGCCGTCCGATCGTGCCAGATAGGCCGGCGGAAATCCTCCCCGCCGCCAGAGCTTCCGAAGTTGCTTCGCGCCCAGCTCATCGAGCCCGAACCCGCTCAGCGTGATCGTCTCCATTCTGCCGGCGAGGGATTCCGAAGACTGCCGCAGAAGATCCGGCCCGGCGCTTCCGAGCACCAGGAAGCGCGCCCGAAGCGGACGCCGGTCCGCCAGAACCCGCAGAATCGGGAATAAGTCGGGACGCCGCTGGACCTCGTCTATCACAACGATCCCGCGTAGAGGCGCGAGGGCCGTCATAGGTTCGGCCAGGCGTGCCAGGCTCCCCGGATCTTCCAGGTCAAAGTATGCGGGCGAATCGGCTGGCACGATCTGCCTGGCCAAGGTAGTCTTTCCCGACTGCCGCGGGCCGATGAGCGCGGTCACCCGGCTCCGCGCGAGCGCGGCACGAATCTTCGCCAGCCATCGAGGTCGTTGAATCATTGCTCCACTCTACCACGAAATTCGAAAGTCACGCGTTCGATTTTCATGGTGCAGGATTGATCTCAGCCTCCTCTTGGCCAGATCTCCGCGCCCTCGCGTCTTTGCTGGGTTTATTCACAACATTCGGGAGGCGATACAGGGCTACATCGCAGCACTCGAAGAAGACCGGCTGCCTGTGCCACCCGAACGATTCGAGGCTCTCCTCCGAGCAGTATGAGCGTATGAGCAGCCTCCCCCGCATATCCGGAAGAGGATCAAGGCGCCCTCCGAGCAACTATCGCTAGGCCCACGTAACAATCGAGCAGTTCAAAGATCCTTTTAGCCCCCTTCGTGGATCCTTGCTGCTATTTGCCTTTGAGATTCTTGCGTTCTTGGAGACTTCGAGGTTGCTCTTTAGAACTCGCGCTAAGCCTTGAAGGACGCCAGAAACCTGCAGGGTAACAATTGGCCCGCCTCGCATCTATGTGCAGAGTGCCGCCTGAAGGCGGTGAAAATCCGGATGGACGAAGATTTTCCCATTGCTCCAGAGTCTCGCTTCCGGGGATAGACGAAGATAAAGTGACCTGGCTGCGCTTTTCGTCTTGTCAGGATCGCGCTCCCATTGGGTAACTCGCGCGAGCTGCGCGTACTCGGACGATTCCCCCGGGGCCGCGAAGCGGCGCGTCCAATTCTCGACGTGGCCGGCGGCGGCGAGGAAGTCCCTCTTGTCGCCGTTGCAGCGTCTGTGGGCCACCACCAGGTTTTCGATGCCGTTATCCGGATAGCGCGACCAGGGAATGAAATGGTCGACCTCGCCCCGGGCCGGTTTGGGGATCCGGTCTTCGCAATAGAAGCACTGACGATCTTGAATTTCCCAGAGGCTTCCCCTGATCCTTGCGCTCGAAATGCGCTCCGTACCGAACAGGAAATCCTCCAGCCGGCTCTCAGGCAGCTTGTTGATGCGGGCGACCATCGAGGCCCATTTCTTGTGAATCAGCGGGCGCAGCAGTCCGTTGAGCTGAATCAGGTGATCGGCCACCCCGGGCTTGAAGCGGATGTTATTGTCAAAATGCTCTTTGAGATCCCTATAGCGGACTGACTCGTCCCAGTTGATCTCATAGATGAACGTGTCCCGGCTCAGCCCGATTGTCTGCAGCCTGGGCAAGGGCATTTCGACGAGTGTCCATTCGACCGATCGCAGCAGGCGCTCATATTCATTGGCCGCGGAGGCCCGGGCGCGGTGAAGTGGGATCGAGGGGTCCGGCGCGTTCTGCCTGCGAAACTTCAGGATCGCGGCAGGTATCTCGGCTTGCCGACGCGTGTTTTGTCTAAGCACTGCGGAGATCGAATGGTAATCGACCGTGTGAGGCCAATAGATTTCGATTGTCTTTTCCGCGAGCTGGCGCGTAGTAATGCTTTCCGGGGCGAGCCCGGACGAGGCGTTTTTCTCGAAGCAGAGATCCATCAACGCCAGAAGCACGGCGAACTTATAGGTGGCGACGAACCTTCCCTCTTCGAGAAGCTCCAGCATCTTCTCGGCAAACCGGATTGTCTGGTCGGTGCTTGCTGGCTGGTTCATGGCGTCCGCCAATGCGGTGCCTTGGAGGGAATCATCCACCGGATGCCGCCGCGCGGATCTTCGACATCGCGGGCATACCGGGGGATGACATGGACGTGGGAATGAGCGACAGTTTGGCCTGCTGCTTTGCCGACATTGACGCCGAGGTTATAACCATCCGGCGAGTGATCCTTCTCGATGTGCTTCCGGACCGGCGCTGCCAGGGTCCAGACAGAGGCCTGCTCTTCTGCCGTCAGGTCGAAAAAATCTCCAACATGTCTGCGAGGCACGATCAGGGTATCTCCGGGGCTCACGGGGTAGAAGTCGGGGAACGCCAGCGCCAACTGGTTTTCCAGGATGAATTGAGGTGCTGCAATTCTCCTGCAGAAAGGACAGTCGGTCATTTCAGCTCGCCTTGCGGAACAGCCCGTAGCGTTCCGCCAGGAAGTCACGATTCGGCTGCTGGATCGGGGAGCGAGGGACGAGTATCTGCTTGTCCTGGAATCCCTGCAATCCATGAATAAGCATCGGCCCGTCAGTCTCCTCGAGAATGTCTTCCCGGATCTCTATTATTAGGTCGGGGCGTATGCCAAGAATATGCCGATCAAAAGCAGCGTGGTGCAGCGAGCAGAGAGCGAGTCCGTTGGACACAACTGGTTCTCCGCGTTCATGCGTGTCGGGGAGGATGTGGGCTGCTTCGAGCAGTTCATAGTGCCGGAGTCGGCAAACAGCGCAGTGTTCTCGATATGCAGCCAACACCCGTTCGCGAAACGTCTGCTGATGCATCCTGCGGCGCACCAGAGTCGTGACGTAGGATCGGCGTGCCGCACTGTCGTCCGTCTCGGCCAGCGCGATCCTCCCGCCAGAAAGGCTCTGGTCATCCAGAGCGACGGAAAAGCAGAGATTCGCCGGATTGTCATGGACAAGGTAAGCCGGCCAGCAGGGCATGTAGCGGCCGCGGGCGACGCCGTGGAAATATATCAGGGGAAGGCGTCGTCGCATGACTTCCCTTAACCCGACGTTATCTCTGTGGTTTGGATCCTCACCGCGATACCGATATCTCAGCAATCCAGCTTCCTCGAAGCCATCGTCATATGGTCTCGGTTGTCCCTCTATGATTGGAGCGGTAGTGATGGTGAGCGGCAGCTCCAGCAGGTGCGGCTTGAAGATACCCTGCGGTCCCACCAGGGGAATCCGGTTCCCTTCGAACAGAAACCCCTCTGCCAGAACTGAGCGCGGCAATATCTCGCCATGCAGTTCGACCTGGGCACTCAGGAAATCGAATGCATTTAGCCGGATCCGCTGATCAAGCTCCGTCCCGTTCATGGCTTTGTCATCACGGTTGTCCGCATTGTATTGCCTCCCCCGCTTTGCCGCACGGGAAAAGAAGGAGTTCTGATCAATACAATGAGCGCTTCGAGTTCCGGGCTAATCGAGTCTGGGATTCGCCCACTCGATTCGAGTGCCACTGCTTCATCATCAAGCTGCAACCTCTGAGGCCTGATGCGTCCTGCCTCCACATGGATTGAATGTGATGCGCAAATGCAGATCAGAATCGCCGCGACATCGTTACGACAATCGGATGGCTACGCAGCTACACCCTAAGCTTGCTCCCGAAGGCACGTCCAATTCTCTACGAAGTGCGTTGAGAATTTGCGTCTCATGACTGGGAGCACTTCCCTTATTAGGGATACATCTCGCTCACCATTCGTCTCATAGGGGTTCTGGTGGGCACATCGAGCATTGGAATGCTCGAGACGAAGTCGATCCATCCCCATGCGCCTAATCTCTCGACGGCCGGGCTGCTGCTTCGACGATTCGGGGAATTTCCTCGATCTTCCTCGCGACACCGTAGTGCCAGCGGCCGAAGCTGCCCTCCGCATTCACGGCCGCTACCCAACGTTCCGCCGCGCCTCTCTTGACATCGGCGAGAGGGTCGAAACCCTTCGTTTCGAGAATCAGGTGCCCTTGCCCATTCGACTGCATTCTGACAATAAAATCAGGCAGATAATCGTGCATTTGCCCGTTGAAAAGATAGGGGATCGCGAATCCCAGTCCGGCGTTCTTGACGAATGCCGAGACAGCAGGGTGTTTGTCCAGATAAAATGCAGCCGATTGCTCCCACCGCTTGGTGTCGGCCACTACGTAATTTACGTGGCTGTGCACAACTTCGCGCACATCGCGGCTCGTCCAGAAATCCACTTCGGCAGTTGATCCAGGACCACGGCTGCTTTCGTAAACCGGCACTTCCGGCGTTTCCCCCTGGGAAGTATCCGGCCCGATCGCTTCAACGAGCCGCTCCACGAGCCAGCCGTAGTAAGGCGCCAAGAACAGATCTTTCTTGTGAGCGGGCGGCTGTACGTGTACCTTTTTTTCAACGTACCGATCGATAATTTGTGTCAATTGGGGAAAAAGTACATGGGCGGGAATATCGCAGTGCCCCTGCGCGAGGTAATGACGCGCGAGTCCCCGGGCAAGATCGAAGACGAGTTCCTGCATGCGCCGCTTTGCCCGAAATTCGTGGAGGGTCACGTCGTCTATGCGACCCGGCCCGAATAATGAGAGCCTCCCTTCGTTTGATACGCTCAGCGCTTTGACTTCCACCTCCGGCGGTATCCGCCCGGGTTCCAGGAACAAGGGTGGAACGCTTCCCCAATTGACTGCAATGCGATTTTGAATCTTCTGCGTATATCCCTCGACGCGAGGAAAAATGATCTCAAACTCCGCCTTGGCCGGGACGGCGTGCACATGGCGACGCTTTACCATGGGCGCCGGCGCGGGCTGCTTGTTGGATTTGAATGGAATCACCTCGAAGGGCACGCCAAAGACCTTGGCCACCTCTTCCGTAAATCGGCCGTTCTCCCCAACTTCATAGGTGGTTCGTCTCAGTCCGCGGCCCACCACCTGCTCGCACAACAACTGGGACATGAACGGCCGCAGGCCGATAATGTGCGTAACCGTATTGCAATCCCAACCTTCGGTGAGCATGCCTACGCTCACAATGCAGCGCACATCCCGGCCGGGAGGATGCTGAGGCCGGCCGAGTTTCTTCGCCAACTCTTCGAAGTCATTGGGATAAATCGGCCGCCCCTGCCGGTCCGTGGGCCAGGCATTCCTGCCGACCGTGTCGAGAGTAAACCGCATCCAGCGGGACTCGTCGCTTCGTGCCTGGCCTGTGTCGGTCTCATGCACAACTTTCGAGTCGACCCGAATGGTGTTGATCTCGCCGTCATTGTTCCGGAAACCTTCGATTTTAACAGGTGGAATTCCGACCGGGGCCTTGTCCTCGGCCAGCCA
>DASQID010000687.1:0-5976 GCA_035631775.1 Acidobacteriota bacterium | reverse complement strand
AGGGACTGCCGAGGCACGTTGAGGATCACGCCGAGTGGTGTGGAGTACAAAACTGCGCGTGCCAAAGACTCCCGAACCTGGAAGTTCGAGGAGATCCGCACATTGGAAATCAAATCGCCGACTGAAATTTCCGTGGTGACGTACGAAGATCAGAAGCGGTGGTTCGGCAAGGACAAGGTTTTTGAATTCACCCTTCTCAACAAAAAAGCGACCCCGGAACTCAGCGCGTTTCTTCTGTCGCGCGTAAAGAGGCCCATGGAGTTGGCAGTGATTCCGGAGGAAGGGGCGAAACCAGCGTTCCAGATACCCGTCAAGCACCTGCACACGGTGGTGGGCGCCATGGGCGTTCTGCGGATTTACCCGGATCGCATCGTCTTCCAGACTCCCAGAGCAGGCGACTCGAGATACTGGCGGCTTGCGGACATCGAGCGCTTCAGCCAGCCCGATCGCTTCCGCTTCCAGATAGTGAGCTACGTGCCTAAAGCTGGGGGGCCGACTGAAGTCTATAACTTCCAGCTGATGGAGGACCCGCCCGAGGGAGTTCTCGACTACCTCTGGGTGCGCCTCCATCCATCGTCATACTATCCGGACGTTCTGCGCTGAACGACCGGGAAGCCAAATCAAGGGCAATAATGCCAAAGGGAGCAGTAAAACTTCATGAGCAAGAAAAAGCACAATTTCCGGTCTCGGGGGTCGATTTCGACCAGGAGTCCAGGATGCCACCACTCATACTCGCAGATGAGCCCACCGGAAATCTCAACAGCAAAACCGGCGCCGAGGTCATCCAGGTCCTGAGGTCTCTTAACGAGCGAGGTCAAACGATAGTAATGGTTACGCATAGCTCCGAGGCCGCGTCTGCTGCACATCGCGTCGTTCGAATCCAGGATGGAATGCTGCAACACAATGGAAATCAAGTTTCGCAGGCTCCGAATGGATCTTCGGCCGAGTCCGCCATTGAGGCCCCAAATAGCCGAGAGGGAACATGAGCAGCGCGTTTTGCAGCGCAAGGGTTAGAGGGCGTGTTGTCCCGGACGTATGTCACCGGTATACTTTGGCCCGCGCCGTTTGGGATCGAAGAATGAACCTGCGCGGCAATGATCGCTGCCTGAGAGGAATGAGTTATGTTGCAGCCAACGATACTCATCGTCGATGACGACCAAAACTTCCGGCGCGTCCTCGAGTACCACCTGAAAGAGGCGGGTTACAGGGTTGTCGCCGCCGAGAACGGAGGAAAAGCTCTCGAATTATTCGCCGGGCGTCCCTGCCACGCCGTACTTACAGACCTCGATATGCCAGGTCTTTCGGGGAGTGAGCTTCTCGAGCAGATAAAACAGCGATCTCCGGACACACCTGTGATTGTGATTACAGCCTACGGCACCATCGAATCTGCCGTGGAGGCCATGAAATTGGGGGCGTTTCACTATTTGACCAAGCCTGTAAATCGAGATGAGCTTCTGCACACAGTCGGGAATGCCCTGAAGTTGGCCGGCCTTGTAACGGAAAATCGAAGCCTGCGAGAGGCAGTTTCGGCAACCTTCAAGTTCGAGGGAATCGTAGGAACCTCGGAGCCTATGCGCAGGCTCATCGAACAGGCCACTCAACTCGCGCGCGTGGAAACAACGGTATTGATCACGGGTGAAAGCGGTACCGGCAAGGAGATCCTGGCCAAGGCGATTCACTTCAATAGCCCCCGCTACAGTAAACCGTTCTTGCTCATTAACTGTGGTGCCATACCTGAGACACTCCTTGAATCGGAGCTATTCGGTTATCGTAAAGGCGCGTTTACGGGAGCGACGAGCAACAAAGCAGGCAAGTTCGAGGCGGCCGACACCGGCACGGTATTCCTGGATGAAATCGGCGAACTCCCTCCTTCTCTTCAGGCCAAGGTATTGCGAGTCGTCCAGGAAAACGAGATCGACGTTGTGGGTGAAAGCAGATCGCGCAAAGTGGACGTACGAATCATCGCAGCCACGAACCGGGACCTGCGGCAGATGGCGACCGATGGACAATTCCGGCAGGACCTGTATTATCGTTTGAATGTGGCCCCGTTACATCTGCCGCCTCTGCGAGATAGGAGAGGGGACATCCCTCTCTTGGTGCGGCTCTTCGCGGAGCGCATCTGCAACCGCCAGGGGAGGCCGCCAATCACGCTGAGCAAAGAGATCCTCCGAAAGCTGGAAGCATACTCATGGCCCGGGAATGTCCGCGAGTTGGAGAATACAATAGAACGACTCGTAGTGTTTTCGCAGCACGATGTTGCCGATATTAGGGATTTGCCGCAGGAGATCCAGCACCCTCACCTCATTATAGGAAATGCGGTGCTGCGCATTCCCCCGGAGGGGATATCGCTGGCGCAACTGGAGAAGGAGCTAATACTGACAGCTTTGGAGCGCAACCAATGGAACCAGACGCATGCCGCGAATTTTCTACGAATTTCCCGCAATGTGCTGATCTACCGCATGCAGAAATATCGGTTGGGTCCATACAAGGATCTGCCTGTCGATGCTTCCAGCGGAGAGGGTGAAGAGGAAGATTCCTCCTTCCCAACTTCCGGCTCTGACGTTTCGAACACTAATGGCCATTGATCGGTACTGGATCGGTCTCGCCGGGCAGTTTATGAGTAAGATATCACAGGCGAAACTGCTGAAATTAGGCACGATTCTGATTCTGGTCTGTGCAATCTCTCTTCTTCATTTTTTCACGAGTACAGAGCACATCTATCTGCACCAGGTTTATCAAAGAAGCTATTACATACCGATTGTCCTCGCGAGTTTTTGGTTTGAGGTTTTAGGCGGCTTAGCCACGGCCCTTGGCTTGACCGCGGTCTATCTGGTGCATATTCTCCGGGACTGGAGCCATCACTCGTTTTACTCATTTCAGCAGTACACTGAGATCGTAATGTATTTGCTTGTATCTCTTCTATTGGGATACCTATCTCGAAACCAACGCAAGGCGAGGGAGCGGCTGGAGACCACCGCAGCGGAATTGACCGCGGCCTACGAGAGGCTGAATCAGACTTTTGACCAACTCCGGCAATCGGAGCGATTGGCGTCATTGGGTCAACTTTCGGCCGGACTCGCTCACGAAATCAGAAATCCGCTGGGCTCCATCCAAGGAGCGGTCGAAATCCTGAGCCATGGCGTCTCGCCGGAGGATCCGAAGTCCGAGTTTGCCCAAATTGCCAAGCGAGAGGTAGCCAATCTCCACAAACTTGTGGGCGACATACTGAAGTTCTCCAAGCCCGCACCCCCGCTGCGGCTGCCCAGCGACGTTGACGAAATCGTCGATGCTGCTCGCCGGCTGTGCGCGGATCAGGCGCGTAAGCAGGGGGTTGAAATCATCCTTCAGCGAGTGTCGCTGGCCCGAACCATATCGGTCGACGCGGAACAGTTAAAACAGGTGCTTCTTAACATTCTCCTTAATGCCATCCAAGCCCAACCGACGGGTGGAAGGGTTGTCGTTCGCAGCTTTGCCGAGATGGATGAGGCGGTCATCTCGATAGAAGATTCGGGGCCTGGAATAGAGCCGGAAAATCTCGACCGCATTTTTGATCCGTTCTTCACGACCAAACGGGAAGGTACGGGGCTGGGACTTTCCATCTCATATCAACTGGTTCGCAATAATGGCGGCCGGATTCGCGTTACCTCATCCCCGGGGCAGGGCGCGTGTTTTCTGATTTCGTTTCCCTTCCCACCTTCCCAGAACGTAAACGATCCGAAACCCAAGAACGAAAAGTGACATCTGAACAGATTCCCCGAGCCTTTTCCCTATTCTTGGCAAACTTCTTGCTTTCTCAGTAAGCGGTCAGTGGGGGTTCCCACTTTGACCCTGCAAACCTATATGAAAAAGCGCTCCACATTTCCGATGATCCCGTGCCCCTGTGGATCGGGATCGGGCCCTTCATTCCGCACCCCGACACGCGCTCGGCGCATCGCGTAACACCTATGCAGACGAACCATCGCAAAGCTGCCTAACTCAGCCCGTCAGGTCGCCAGAAAAAACCTGGACTGTCCCAATCTGTCAGAATCTCGCCGCAGAGACACCAGGCGCGTAGAAAGGTCGGCCACCGGCACGGCTGGTGCTCTGGTGCGTGCCAACTCCTCAGCAGTACAATTCTTAATCTGGAGGTGCATGTATGGCTCGTCGCTGTTATCTGGTTGCCGCGCTGTCGATATTCTTTGTTTGGCCGCTTGCCGGTCAGGATCGAGAAAGATCGCTTTACTGGCGCAAACTCGATGTCCAAGGAAGGCTGGATGCGGATGGCCGGCTCCATGTTCTCGAGCGCCATGCAATGATCTTCACCGGCGACTGGAACGGTGGAGAACGGGCGTTTCGGATTGATTTGGGTCAGCACCTTGATTTCGAGAGCCTCATCCGCACTGATTCCTTAGGAATAGTCCACCCTCTAGTCAAGGGAGATTTATCCCTGGCAGATCATTTCAACTGGACGGATTCAACCACGCTGCGCTGGAGGAGCCGGCTCCCATCTGATCCTCCATATGATGGAACCGAGTTAAATTACGATCTCTCATATACCCTGTCCAACATCCTTGTCCCGAGGAAAACTGACTATCTCCTCGACCACAACTTCGCCTTTCCCGATCGGCCCGGAATAATCGAGAGATTCACTCTCAATCTGCAACTCGATCCGGCGTGGCGCCCTGAGAGCCAAGTCCATCAATCCGTTGAGGCAGGCCCCTTGAAGCCAGGCGAAAGCTACATAGTTACCATCCCACTAAGCTATTCAGCCTCAGTACATCCTGCTGGAGTGATTTTCGGCGCAGGGTTTAGGGTGCGCGCGCTCATCGCAGGCGCCCTGTCAGCCTGCTCAATCCTTCTCTGGATGCTGTTTTACAGGCGTGAAAAGTCCCTGGGTAGGTTCGCTCCTCTTCTTCCCTCATCCGCCATCGATGATATCTGGCTGAAGAAGAATGTTCTTTCGGTACTTCCGGAAGTGATCGGCGCGGCATGGCACGATGACATCGGCGCGCCTGAGGTGTCGGCGGTATTGGCGCGCCTGGTCTTTGAAAAGAAGATCCGCAGTGAAGTCAAGAGGACCCGCTCGGGGATTTTCAAGAAGGAGGTTTTGCATTTGCAGTTGCTCGTCAACCGCGAAGAAATCACGGGCTACGAGAGAGACCTCATTGATTCCCTCTTTTTTTCGGGCGACAGCACCGATTCGGACAGGATCCGGCGGCATTACAAGAACAGAGGCTTTAATCCCTCTGCGAGGATCCGCGGCCCTTTAAGCAAGGCGGCACACGCCCTTGCGAGCCGGCGCGGGAAAGCTCCCAAGCCTTCTTGGAAGGTTTCCTTAATGTTGTCCCTGGCAGCCATAACTTTGATCGCCTTGGCGGGAGTAATCAGGACGGAGGAATTCGTGGTAGCGGCCGTCGCAATCGGCATCGGAATCCTCCTTTATGTCCTGGCAATTAGCCAAGCCATTTTCTGGCAGAAACGCGTTCTGGACCTACGGCTTCATTCGCTGAGGTTCCTCCTTCCCGTGATCGTCTTGGTCTCTTCCACAGCCGCATTTATGCTTGCGGGCGGATTTCGCCCCAGTGCATGGCTCCTAGCGGGCTTCGCACTGTTATGCCTAGCCGCAGTCAGCAGCGTGCTCAACGCTGCCAAGTCCAGGAGCGAGTCTGAAAAAATCGGCCTGCAAATAAAACTTGCAGCGGCCAGGGAGTATTTTCGGGAACAGTTGAAAAGTCCCAGGCCTAATCTAAGAGATGCCTGGTATCCATACCTTATCGCCTTCGGGCTTGGAACCCAGGTTGATCGCTGGTTCAAGGCCTTCGGCGGGAGTAAGGGGTCCGGGCACTCCGACATCATGGATTCGTCGAGTTCGGAGGTTGCGACTTCAACCGGTTGGACGGGAGGAGGAGGCTCATTTGGCGGAGCTGGCGCAAGCGGTTCCTGGGCTGTGGCGGCTGGAGCGTTGGCCTCCGGAGTGTCCGCTCCTGGCTCGGGCTT
>DASQID010000686.1:0-3181 GCA_035631775.1 Acidobacteriota bacterium | reverse complement strand
GGGATTGTCAAGAAAGATCAGAGCCCTGAAGGGGCGACAGATAACACATGGCGTACAAAGGCCTTTCGCCCCTGCCGGGGCTCGATATTATGCAATATCCTATCCGGGGGCTTGCGCCCCCGGCTACTTGCTTGGGCCCCTTCAGGGCCCGACCTGACGGGCGATTCATCGAGTTTCGCGACAGAAACTAACTAAGACGCAAGGGCGCCAGGGTTCCCACCGCATTTGGTGGGAGAAGTGTGGAGAGATTGGGGGAGACTACGGCCGGTGGTGGGCGGGGCGACTGATCCCCAGTTTCTTCATCCGATGGCGGAGGGTATTAGGATGTAGGTTCAGGATTTTCGCCGCGCCCCTCGGTCCCTCTATTACGCCGCCAGTCCGTTGAAGGGCCGAAAGGATATGACCGCGCGCGACCTCTTCGAGAGTCGGCAATTGCGTGGGAGTCGATGCGGTCGGTTGTTGCTCCAGAGCTGGTACCTCAGGCTCCCGCGCGCTTCCACCAGCGGCAGGTCCGGGTACAAGATCCTGGTCCAGCAGGAGAACTGGACCAAGGGACAGGATTACGGCTCGCTCAATCACGTTCTGCAGTTCCCGGACGTTCCCTGGCCAGGGGTAAATCATTAACCTGTCCATCGTCGCCTGGGAGACGCTGTCCACTTTCTTGCGGAACTTCTTTGAAAAACGGGCGAGATAGAAGGTCACCAACTGGGCTATATCAGAACGCCGGTCTCGCAAGGGAGGCACTTCCAAGGGGAACACGTGCAACCGGTAAAACAGGTCGGAGCGGAACCGTCCCGCCTTCACTTCCTCCCGCAGGTTGCGGTTGGTGGCGGCAATTACCCTGACATCGACACGAACCGCGCGACTGCTGCCCACCGGTTCGAATTCATGTTCCTGAAGGACACGCAATAGCTTCACTTGAGTTTCCAGGGGTAGTTCGCCAATCTCGTCCAGGAAGATCGTCCCGCCGTCGGCGAGCTCAAAGCGCCCCGTCCGGCGCTCAAAAGCACCGGTGAAGGCCCCCTTGGTGTGGCCGAACAGTTCGCTCTCCACCAAGCCCGCGGAGATGGCGCTGCAGTCCACTCTCACGAGTGGCCGTTGCTTGCGAGTGCTTCGGTCGTGAATCGCGCGGGCGATCAACTCCTTGCCCGTACCTGTTTCGCCATAAATGAGAACGGTGGAGTCTGTCGGTGCAACCTGCTCGACGGCACGCAGCACCTCCAGCAGTGCGGGGCTGTTACCGACGATTTCTTCGAAGTTGTGTTCGCTGGAGATTTCCTCCTGGAGGTAGATATTCTCCTTTTCCAGCCTCGCCTTCAGCGCCGCGATCTCTTCGTACGATTTCATGTTTTCCACGGCCAGCGCGACCTGGTTAGCCACTTCCTGCAGAAATGACACATGAGACTCGGAATATTGACCCTTCACCGGGCTGCCGACAAAAAGAACCCCGCTCGGCTTCTCCCGCACTATCAGCGGCAGGGCGCACACAGATTGGATACCCTGAGCCATGAGGAGACGCTCCGTCGCGTATTGCCCCTCTGTTTCGAGATCCCGGCGGAGGATCGGACGGCGATTATCCAGGACCCATCGCGAAACACTCTCCCGGCCGATCTCGGAACCCACGGCAAAGTTATGGCTCTGAAACCGCCCCTCGAAGGCGGCAATTCGCAGAATGTCGGTATCGGGCTCGCGCAGGATGAGTGCGACTCCATCGAAAGGAACGACTCGCTTCACCGCCTCACAAATGGCATGAAAGAGTTCCTTTTGACCGAGGATGGTAATGATCGCGTTGTTGATCTCGAGCAGCGTACGCCAGCGCTCTTCGCTTTT
This sequence comes from Acidobacteriota bacterium, assembly GCA_035631775.1. Classification (GTDB taxonomy): domain Bacteria; phylum Acidobacteriota; class UBA6911; order UBA6911; family UBA6911; genus DASQID01. Next base: position 1,351 of record DASQID010000686.1, on the reverse strand, counting down.
CCGCAGTGATTCTTCAGCCCGCTTGCGCTCGGTGATGTCTTCACAAAGTGCCATGGCAAATCGCGGCATGCTCGCGGTCCCCTGAACGATCGAGGCGTGGAGTCTTACCCAGACCAGGCTCCCGTCCTTGCGCCGGTAGGGCTTTTCGAGTTCATACTGATCGCGAAGGCCCGCCCAAAGCTCCGTAACGAGCCCGCGGTTGGATTCACGGAATTCCTCAGGGGTAATGTCGAAGAAGGAAAGCTCTCGGAGTTCCTCCTCAGTGTAACCCAGCAATTTTTCATAGGCATGATTCACAACCAGAAACCGGCTGCTCATATCGGTGAGAGCCACGCCAATGGCAGATTTTTCGAAAACAGCCCGCCACTGCTCCGCCATGGCGGCGACGCTGGTATTGAGTGCCGTGACCTGTCGTGCTGTCATGACATCGGTGAGAAGCCTGGAGGGCCGGGCGGCTACACTGGTTGACGCTCGCAACCCAGTGACAATCGAGCCTCTATGCCTGAAACGATTTCCCGGTCGTCCCGACAAATTATTGCGAAATTGAAGGTTAGTTGGAGCGGGAAACGGGATTTGAACCCGCGACTTCAACCTTGGCAAGGTTGCACTCTACCACTGAGTTATTCCCGCCCCTTGGTTGTACCAGATACTAGCAAACCCGAATTCACCGGTCAACGAGGAACAAAAATCCGCCACGGATTACACCGATTACACTAATTGGTTTCTGTCGCGAAACTCCTCTGCGAGCCCCGGGAGGGGCGAAAAGATAGTAGCCGGGGGCAAGCGCAGCGCAGCCCCCGGTAGCATGCATGATCTGATAAAAGCCCCGAAGGGGCGACAGACAGGACGATGCAAACAAAGACCTTTCGCCCCTGCCGCGGCTCGCCTTAATGCAATATCCTATCCGGGGGCTTGCGCCCCCGGCTACTTGCTGTGGCCCCTCCGGGGCCTGGCCTGATGCGCAATTCGTGGAGTTTCGCGACAGAAGCTAATTACGTGGTGATACAATGCCGCCTCCACTGTGAGGATTCCCCTTTTGAAGAACACAACACGCTATGTCACCTTTACGATCGCTGCTGCACTGCTTGGCTCTGGCGCTTACTTCTATCGCACTTTGGAACTGGGCCGCGCCGATGCCCAGCCGGCGATGCTCGATATCCTCAACCCGGCAGGTGAGTTCACAGGACCCAGAGGCATCCAGTTCGACGCTGCCGGCAACATCTATGTAGGGGACGCTCAGGGCATCGTCTGGATATTGGACCAAGGCGGCAGGCCCCATGTTTATGCGCAGATGTCAAGGGTCCAATCCCCGCCGGGCGCACCACCCGCAAGCGGCTCCCTACAGGTGGGC
>DASQID010000685.1:0-3308 GCA_035631775.1 Acidobacteriota bacterium | reverse complement strand
CTTTTGCCAGCCAGGGGCCGAGGAGCTGGTCGCGCGACATCGCAAAAAACACCCGGATTTGCCCAAGCATCATCACGACCAACACGCTCGTGATGCCCGCGACGGCTCCGATGGCCACCACGGCCGCGCCCCACTTGAATCCAGCGAGACTCAACGCTTCGGCAACTGGCGCATGGATATCGATCTTGTTGGAGGGAATGAGGCCTGTGAGCACCGCGGCGACGGAAATATACAAGACCGTGCACACCGCCAACGAACCGATGATGCCCAGTGGGACGTCGCGTTGGGGATTTCGGGCTTCTTCTGCTGCTGTCGAGACCGCATCGAACCCAATATAGGCGAAGAAGATAACGGCTGCTGCGGACTGTACGCCGGCGAAACCCTGGGGCATGAACGGACTCCAGTTCTCCGGTTTGACCGCCGGAGCCCCGACCGCGATGAAAAACAGGATGACGGCCAGCTTAATCATCACAATAATACCGGTGGCTCTGGCGCTTTCCTTGATCCCAATGACGAGCACGATGGTCACGAGGAGTACGATGATTGCGGCTGGAATATTCGCGATCCCTCCCTCGGATCCCCCTGGCGGATGCGTTGCCCAGTAAGGCAGTTCAAGACCAGCCAGCTTCAACAAGTTATTGAAGTAGCCTGACCATCCGATGGCGACCGCGACGCAAGCGACGCCATACTCCAGAATCAGATTCCAGCCTGTAAGCCAGGCAAGAAACTCGCCGAGGGTGGCGTAGGAATAGGTATAGGCACTGCCGGCGACCGGGATCATCGCGGAGAATTCTGCATAGCAGAGGGCCGCCAGCGCGCAAGCAATTCCCGAGAGGATGAATGACAGCACAATCCCTGGTCCCGCGCCGGGCCGGTGACTGTCACCCACGATCGCGGTGCCGATCAGTACGAACATCCCCGTACCGATGATGGCGCCGATCCCGAGGCAGGTGAGGTCCCAGGCCGTCAAGGTTTTTTTCAGGCGATGATCGGGGTGCTCCGCATCCGCGAGAATTTGCGGGATCGATTTTGTGCGGAAGAGGCGACTAACCACCGCCCCTCCCGCGCGAGCGGATGTAGCGGTTGGCACGGGTTGATCGAGGACGTGGTTGCCCATACCAATCAAGTATAGCAGGCGGTATGCAATGGCCCGATTGCGTGAGCCAGCGATCTCTCATTGGCAGTTAGCCTGTCTGGCGGGAGGCCGCGCGCAAAAAGGCCTCGAAGAGGCGTCGATGGAGCGGGTAACGATCGAAAAGGAACTCCGGATGCCACTGAATGCCGAGGAAGAAACGATGGGCGGGTGATTCGATCGCTTCGACGATCCCGTCGGGCGCGACGGCACTTGCCACTAGCGACGGCGCCACCGCTTTCACCGATTGATGATGGGAACTGTTTACACGTAGCGTCATGGTGCGCACGGCTCGGCGCAGAAGGCTCCCGGGTGTGATCGTGACTGCGTGAGACAGTGTGGTCGCTGGCTTCGCCTGCCGATGTTGGAGCGGGTTCGCGAATTGAGACGAGATATCTTGAATCAGGCTTCCTCCGCAGGCGACATTCATGGCTTGCATCCCGCCGCAAATCCCGAGCACCGGCACATCGGCTTTCCGTGCCAAATGGACCATGTCCAACTCGAAGGTCGAGCGACGTTCGCTCATGACCCGGAATGTATAACGTTGACGTTCCCTGTAGAGGGCAGGAGGAAGATCGGGCCCGCTTCCCGTCAACAAGAGCCCATCGACATCGTGCAGCAGGCGCGTTCGCGCCACCCGGTCCGCAACAAGGGGCAGAATGAGCGGGATTCCGCCTAGTTCTTCGATAGCCCGAACATACCGGGCCCGAAGAAAATAGGTCGGCTCGCGCCCCCCCCATTCCTTTCGATCACCGGCGTTGTAGTCAGGCGTGACGCCGATGATGGGCTTCATTGTCAGCGGACAGGTTCCGGTGCGGGTGAAGGTTGTGGCGCCACCGGTTCATCTGTTTGATCCGCGACACCAAGGAAACGTATGGGCCGGTCGCCTCGGAGATGCTCAGGTGTAATGATATAGGTGCCGAAGAGGCTGGTATTCCAGATGCTCTTGGCGGCCTGCTCGTTCCCACCCGAGAATGCATAAGCAAGTCCGCCGACGATGCCTCCACCGATCGCAAATGCAGCCTTAAATGGAAGATAGAGGATCGTAGAGACGGCAGCTGCAGCCTGCATGCCGGCACTGGAGGCGTTGCCGCCTTCCGAGTCGCTTGATGGAGGTGGTGCAACTGGCTGGCTGTCTTGGCTCCAGGTAGGACCAACGGAGGTGACCGTGCCCAAGGCCAGTATGATGATGAAAGCGACGAATCGGATCCACATTCCCCGTGCCGACCATGAGTAGAGTTTCACAAAAGTTCCTCCTTCCAGCGAGAATCAACCGGCATTGCCATGTGATGTCGGGATGTCATCGACAGGCATCATTCCTGACTAGACTGTGTGTGGGTTATAACAAATTCGACTTCGAATGCAAACCCCCTGCCTGCACGGAGCGCTATCGAGTGGAAGGGGCGGCGTCGCGGGGAGGAAGATCGAGTTCATCCAAGATATAGGAAGTGATGTAGCTAGCCCGCTTCGTTGCCGCGTCCCGAAGTTCTGCGGTAAGTACGTCAGCGGCAAGACATTGGTTTTCCTGCGTGATGCCCGATTGCAAGATGAGATCGAGCTTACACCAACACACGGCTTGCTCGTAGTACTCCCTTGCACGGATGCCGTAGGAGAGTTGATCGTCAGCAGGCAGGTCCGACAGTTCCTTTGCCACGTTTTCTGAGTAGCGGAGTGTCCGGGCGATCTCGTCGAGCTGGCCACAACTGACTTCAACGGCGACTTGGATGCCGCCCTTCCAGCTCCGTTTCTTCACGTTAAACACGCAGTACTGTGTGGATGGTTTTCCCTGCACCGCCTCCGGTCCAAAAAAGAGCGTGACCCGGTAGGAGGAGACATCCGGCGAAGCCTCGGCAACCATGGCACGCATTGTAGCATGGTCAGCTAATCGCATCGCTTGATTGACGGTCCAGAGAGGCGACGATATGATGCCAGCTGACGATGACGACAGCGCCCTACCAGCGCATTCTCGACATTCAGCAAGCCCTCTGCGAACCTGGTTCGCTGGATGGGTGGCTCTTCTACGATTTCCGGGGAAGCGACCCACTCGCCTATCGCATTCTGTTACTCGATCCGACCCTGCACATCACGAGACGCTGGTATTACTGGGTTCCAGCTCGGGGTACGCCAATTAAAATAGTCCATCGCATCGAACCACACACCCTTGAGCAACTTCCTG
>DASQID010000684.1:0-6566 GCA_035631775.1 Acidobacteriota bacterium | reverse complement strand
TAGGATATTGCATAATATCGAGCCCCGGCAGGGGCGAAAGGCCTTTGTATGCCATGTGTTATCTGTCGCCCCTTCAGGGCTCTGATCTTTCTTGACAATCCCAACCCCGGGCTGCGCTTCGCTTGCCCGGGGCTACTGGCTGGCGCCCCTCCGGGCATGCGCGTCAAGCTAAGGGAGGTGTTTCTTCAAGAATGAGCCGCGCGAGCGAACGCGCTTGAGGATGAAGGTATTTCGATCCTCCACTAACCATTCCATTGTCTCTCCCTTCCGTACCTGGGTGGCCTCGGCTATTGCCGCAGGGAAGTTCACATAAAAGGACGTGTTGGTAGGTCGCTCCACTTTTTGAATTTTGACGCTGTAACCCAAGGCCGCATCTCCTCTCTGCTCTCCGGGCATGCATTTTACAATATCTTTGATCCTGTCTGATAGTATATAGTATATATACTATCTATAATCAGAGGAGAACAGGATGAAAAAAAACCCTGTAGATCCGTGGGATTTGCTTGCTTGTGCCGGCCTCAGTCGAGGCAAGGTTCGACAACTAGCGTTCGAGACCGGCTTTTGCAAACGCGCATCGGGCAAGATTAGTGCGCCCGATTTTCTCATCCATCTGTGCCTTCAATCCGTGACCGGCGTCGTGAGCTACAACGACCTGGCCGCACGGATTGAAGTCCATACAGGCGTGACCGCGAGTCGTCAAGCCTACTGGGAGAGAACGGATGAGCCATGCGTGCGGTTCTTCCAGAGCATTCTTGAACGCGTCATGCTGTCCAAATGCAGCCCAGACGAAGCCCAGGCTTTCAACCGACAAGGACGATTCAAGCGGATACTGCTGCACGACAGTACAATCATCAAGCTTCCCCTTCGGCTCTTTAAAGTCTTCTCGGGCGTAAAGAATGCTCACACGGCGGTTTGTAATGCGCGTATACAGGGAATCTATGATTTGCTTTCCGGGCAGTTCGTGCAGTTCTCCATCGATCCATACAGCAAAAACGATCTAGCCTCGACCCTCGAAATTCCTGTCCAGGCCGGAGACTTGGTGCTGCGCGATCGAGGCTACTTCACAATCGAGGCCATCGACAGACACAAGCAGGAAGGGGCCGATTCGATCTACAGGTACAAGCACGGCACGGCCCTTTACGATCCGGCTACGGGCCAGAAGATCCACTTGCTCGAATTGCTGACTCGAAACGGTTCTGTAGACAGGCTGATCAATGCCGGCCCCGAGCAAAAAACGCATCTTCGCCTGATCGCCGTCCCAGTCCCCGCAGAAACTGCTAACCTGAGAAGAATGAAGGCCAAAAAGGAAATGAGCCACGCCCCATCTCAGGAGCTACTCAAGCTGATGTCCTGGACCATATTCTTGACAACCATTACTGATCCCTCAATAACCTTCAAAGAGGTCTTGGCCCTCTATCGCTTGAGGTGGCGGATCGAAAACATCTTCAAAACCTGGAAGAGCTACTTCAACTTCGAAAAAGTCCACAACGTACCCGAGATCCAACTTCGCGTGCTTCTGAACGCAAGACTCATAATGATCACCCTTGCTTATGAGAGGCTCTTCTCACCGCTGGTAGGTCAAGTCTACCGGGCAACTGGAAAACTAATCAGCCTCATCAAGTTCACGCGCTACATTACCCAGAACCTCTCGGTACTGCCCAGATTCCTGAACGCTCACAGGCTCCATCCTCAGTCATGCCGGGCCTTGCAGCGATACTGCACTTACGAAAAACGGAATCGATCCAACTTTATGACGGACGTCGAGACTATATTCTTGAAGACAGGTGACCTGTGTGCTTAGCTTGACGCGCATGCCCTCCGGGGCGCTTTCCGCATGGCCGAGGAATTTCGCGACAGAAACTAGCTAAGTACATAGGATCGGGTCCCGGGCCGAAGCGAGTGGGCGGGGCGCAAACCCTCGGATAGGATATTGCAATAGGTCGAATCTCGGGCTGAACGTCACGGCGATCGTCGGGTGAACAGGATTGTGCTTCCAGGAAGAGTGTCGATCTCGATAACGGCGGCAGCGAGCGCCGCCCGCGATATGCTGGCTCCTTGAACACTGACTGTGTCGCCGCGAAACGGGTTCTGCATGCGCAGCTTCCCGCCCTTTTCCGACATGATCTGCAGAGAATCGAGCTTCCCTTCCTTCAGCGACGCGCTGACCAGGAAGGCTCCCTCGGCACGCAGCTGCGTAAAGCCCACGTTCTGCCACGCAGATGGAATGGCCGGGAAGATCCGGACTACGCCTCCCTGGCTCTGAAGCAGCATTTCCTGTATGCCGGCGGCGAAGGCGAAATTGCCCTCGAGTGTGAAGGGCCTATAGGTGAACTTGGATTTTCCCGTCTTCGACTGGTCGCCGTTGGCATGAAAGCTGTTCGGCAGGCAGAAGCTCGTGGCGAAGGTCCTCAGCGCAGCGGCAGCTTTGTCGCCATCCCTTGCCCGCGCCCACAGGTTTCCGAGCCAGCTATAGGAGTAGCCGCACCACCAGTCCGGGCCGAGGTGCTCGAGATCGGCGAGGGATGCCGCAATGGTACGCCGGTCTGCTTCCCGGTCCCAGTCCAGCAATCCCAGTGGATGAATTGCCATGAGGTGCGAAAAATGGCGATGCGACTCGCGCAATGGGACTCCCGGGGCGACAAGCAGTCTCCCGTCGTTCGCGACGGCCAGGGTCGGCCACTCGGCGGCAGCTTTCCTCCACCTCTCCGCGTCGCGGCCGAGCCCGAGTTCCCGCGCCAGTTCCTCTGCCGCACCAAAGAGCCAGCGTATCAGCGCCAGATCGTAATTGGTGGTCTGACGGAACCAGGCGGTAATGCGGTTGTCGTTTATCTCGGGTGAGGAACTCAGCGGCAGCGACCTCATCCCCGAGGCATCGACCACCGATATTTGTTGGATGTGGTTGGCGACCGAACTCAGCCATGGATAGGTGCGCTCCTTTAAGAACTCCCGGTCCATGGAGTACTTCCAATGCAGATAGAAGTGTTGGGCGAGCCACGCGCCGGTCGTCGGGCTCAGGGAATACTGAATCCACCCGCCCATGGGCTCGCCCAAGAGTGTGGCCACGCCTGGCACGTTCAGCCCGTGGGTTCCAAAATAGGTTCTGGTCCACTTCTCCGATACCGGTTTGCACAGCCAGAGCCAGTCCAGGAATGCTGTCTCCTCCTCGAGGTGGTTGGAGCTGTATGCCGGCCAGTAGCTCAACTCCGTATTGAGGTCATTGTGGAAGTCCCCCTTCCATGGGGGGAGACGGCCGTTGTCTGCTGTCCAGACGGCTTGCAGACTGATAGGGGGCGCGCCCCGGCGGGCTGCGCTGCCGAATTTATACTGCTCCAGACACCACTGCTTCTCCAGCATCGGATCGGGCAGGGTGACGGACGATCGGTCCCAGAACTTCTGCCACCACGCGCAGTGGCTCAGGTATTCGCGCAGATAACTAGAACCAGTCACATCTTGAAGGGACGGGGACGACGTGGATGCCGACAGTGCATAGGGGCGATTCGGCCGGATGGTCCAGCAGCCGATCAGCGTCCCGTCGGCGGAGTGGCTCCACCCGACCCACACATCATAGGAAAACCCGCCGTATCCTGTCTGATGATAGAGAATCTCACTCGCACCTTCGCTTACCTGCGGTCCAGGGTATTTTAGTCGTCGCAGGCCGTTGCCCGAGGCTCCGCTGTCTTCGGCACTTGCCGCGACGGATTTCGATCCGTATGGTGGGGGCACGAGCACAGGACGCAGTTTCCCAATTGCGCCGGTCAGCATGAACCAGCCGCGCGGCTCGGTTTCGTGGATGAACGCCTGCATGTGGATGCCGCTTTTCCAGTCAATGTCGCAGACCGCTTCCTTCAGGCGCACCAGCGCCTCGGCAATGTCACCTACACCAGGGATTGCGAACTCCAAGGCAGCGCCCGGCAGCTTTGTGGGTGCGGGATCACGGTCGTATGGGACGTCGCCCATCGTGTGGACAGGCCCGTAGTCGCCTCTGAGCACATGGCTGACGACCCAGGCAAAACGGAATTCAGGGCCTTCGAACTCCTTGATTGAACGCAGATCCCATAGATCCGCTCGGTCTAGCGCCATACGAAGGACGTTCCCTCGCTGCCAGATGAGGGAGCCTATAATCCCGTTCCCGAGCGGCAGCCCCTCATCCCATACCCTAGGTAACGAGCTGAACCGGAGGTCGTGCACATCCTCGATCTCGGCGCTGCACGCAACTGGGGGCCAGCCGCACCAAGTAGCAGCGAACAAAAAGATGACGAGAGGCAGGATCTGACGGTTCATTTGGGTTGACCTCCTGATTCAGCTTTCACCTACGGTAATCCGGACTGCACAGATTGTCCAAGGAGTTCATGCCGTTGTGCCTCTGGAACTTTGGTCCTGGACCTTTGATGTGAGCGTTATCTCGGCCATGAAATTTTCGAGAGCACTCCCAGGGAAGATAGCCACAACCAAAGGAGTTTGGGGTTCCTTTGCGTCTTGCGCCAGCCCTGAGCGGTGGCTTTTTAGAAATCACCGCTAAGACGCAAAGGCGCCAAGACAGGTGTTGTATCCATGTCGAGGTGGCAAGGACTTGAAGGTTTGTAACAGGATGGACGTCCAATGAATGAGGTTCAGCCGCACCGCTCACCCGTTTGATTATCGGATGATCGTGCCTGAGGTGACTACCTCAAAGGCGTTCCCCGGAACGGTCTTGAGCTGGTTTAGGTCATTGTCATCCCAGCGAGAATCGGTGGCCCCGGTGAAATACCAGTCTGAACCGTTGTCTGCAAGAATCAATCCGTATTTCTTCATCGCGGCCAGGATCACTCTTGCAGCCCCGGTGAATCGGGAAATATCGTAGGAAGACTTGAGGCGAACCCTCAGTCCCATCGGCGGCGCATTGGGATCGATGTTGCTGCTGGCGTAGTGGGTGGCAGGATGGATGAAGGCCCGCTGTGTGGACTGCACTGTGAAACGGATCGCATGATTGACGAACCCTGCGGCAACCTCATCGTAACGGACCAGCCCCGGCAGGATCGGAAGACCGGCTGCGTCGGCAGAAGTCCAATAATCCGGGCGGAGACGGTTCGAAGTGAGATCGAAAATAGCTCCCGACCCGCAGCTCCAACCGGGCCCCACGTAATGCGAATCGTAGGTTTCATATAGATGGCAGCTATCTTTCTCAAGCACCAGAACGTGCCTGTCGCCCGTAGAAGCAGCGCCGCCTTCCACGGGAGCGTCGGGTGGAATGGGATACGGCCCGGGATCGCTCTCATCCGAATAGGCGAAACTCACGGGCACCTTGGGTTGAGTTCCCGGCACGACCACGAACGGAATCCCATAGGTCGGATTGGATCCGAAATCGGGATGAAGGAACTTTGAATTGCCGTTCATGTGTGCGATGTAGTTGGGCGAGTTTGGGTCCACGGGATCATTGGAAATATCCCTGTTCCACGGGTTGTCGTTCGGAAAAACCTGACAGCCGCCTATTCGCGGCAGATTCGATGACGCATCAGGAATTCCAAGAATCCGGTTGACGAGCGACTGCAAGTCGGCGACGTCTACCTTTCCATCGCTATTGAAATCCTGATTGCCGGATGTAGCGCCGGTCAAAAGTGCATTCACGAGAAGCTGAACATCCAATACATTAATCAACCCGTCATGGTTCAAATCGTAGTCCGGCTGTGACGATTGCGAAAACAGGAAAGGCAGGCAGGAGAGAATCGTTACGACGGCGAAGAAGCTTCTCAATGGGTGGAGGAGCCTTGCCTGGCACGGCAGCATCGCCACGTCTCTTGTGTCCATCGCCATACGCTAGCCGATGCCCGCCGGGATCTATGTGATGGGGGTCACGGATTTATGGATACAACACCTGTCTTGGCCCCTTTGCCTCTTAGGGCTGGCGCAAGAATAACATCACATTTTGCTGCTGGCCCCTGCGGGCCGCAGCCTGAGAGGGCGCGGCGGCGGGCGGGCATCTGCTTCGTTGTCGCTCCTCGACGATATACACCGATATCGTCTGCGTCGCGGCGCCTCGCATCTGCCCGCCCCAGGAGCGCCGCAGGCGCGACGGTGCTCGCGCCAAAATGTGAATTTATTCTTGCGCCAGCCCTTAGCGGTGGCTCTTCATATAAAAGGCACGCTAAGACGCAAGGGAACGCCAAACTAACATATTCGAACATATTCGTTGACACGCAGCATGCGGTTTTGCCACTCTCGATTTCACAGGAGGAACATATGGGAAAAGCATCTCCAACTGTCTTGTCAATGACCATCCTCGCACTCATCTTTATCGGTTGCGGCAAGAGCGAACCTGTTTCCAGTCCGACCGTGACTGTCGATCCGGCAAAATTGCAGCTTTTTGGGACGTTGCCCGACGTAATGGCATCCAGCACGAATCCCGTCACGGAAGAAAAGGTGGCACTCGGCCGCATGCTCTATTACGAGACACGGTTATCAAGAAGCCATCAGATCTCGTGCAACTCCTGCCACATGCTCGACAAATATGGGGTGGATGGGCAGCCGACATCCGACGGCCACAAGGGACGAACGGGCAACCGTAATTCCCCGACTGTTTACAATGCGGC
>DASQID010000683.1:0-4035 GCA_035631775.1 Acidobacteriota bacterium | reverse complement strand
CGACAGAGATGTGGGGCGCCTTTTCCCGCGCCTTTATTCAATGCTGAGGAGAAAGTCTCCCGTTCCCACTGCCCGGCCATCCTCCACGCCGATTTCCTTGACGATGCCTGCCTTGGGTGCCCGAATCTCATTCTGCATCTTCATCGCCTCCAACACCAGAAGACCCTGGTCGAGAACGACTTTGTCGCCGCGTCCGATAAGCAGCCGAATAACCCTCCCCGGCATTTCGGCACAGATGCGCTGCAGGCCGGCATGGCCCTCTTCCATGCTCTGCCGCGGATTCAGGCGACGCGGGTCGGAAATCCGGAATCGATGTGAACCCCTTCGACCCGACACGAAGCAGACATCCGTGTCCGAGTCCACGGAAAGGTCGTATACGCGGCCCTCGATTATGAGAGAGTATTGCCCGCCCGGCAGCGGAACGCAGTCGTAGTCGACCTCCCGGCCTCCAATCCGAATTTGTCCCTTATTCCCAGATACAGAGACCTCAATCCCCAAGCTATCGGATCCCGAGCTAATCTCCAGTTTCACTTTTTACCTCTTCCAGCCTTGTCGTGGCGCCGATCCGCCGGGATGGGTTGACAGTCTCCACCCACTCACCATAGAGGACGGTTTCGCGGACTGCGGGGCACGCATGCGTTCTCCGTATGCAAGGGCGGCGGCTATCGCGTGCGCGTGAAAAAGCTCGGAAGATTTTTCCACTCCAGACCCCCTGCGGCCCAAAAACTCCTCAATGAAGTTCGTCGAGAGGTTGCCGACAGTAAACTCCTCGTCACGCAGGAGGTCCGCAAAAAACTCCAGGTTTGTCTTGATCCCCTCGACCCGGTATTCATGAATTGCGCGGCACATCCGGGCAATTGCCTGGTTCCGGTCGGAGCCGTAAGTCACCAGTTTAGCAACTAAAGGATCATAGTGGATAGGCACTTCCCACCCCTGATAGACTCCGGAGTCGACACGTACACCCGGCCCTTGCGGCTCGATCAGTCTGCCAATTACTCCGGGCGACGGTAGGAAGTTGCGCTCAGGATCTTCCGCGTAGATTCGGCACTCCAGAGCCCAGCCTCGGAGACGAATATCCTCCTGTCGCAATGTCAGCGGATCGCCCGCCGCAATCCGAAGTTGCTCCTGAACGATGTCCACGCCGGTGACAGCTTCCGTAACAGGATGCTCGACCTGCAGCCGAGTGTTCATTTCGAGGAAATAGAACTTGCGATCTCCGTCCACGAGGAACTCTACCGTCCCGGCATTTTCGTAACCGGCTGCCCGGAGCACCTGCATCGCAGATTCGCCCATGCGACACCGCATGTCCTCGTCCATCAGCGGGCTGGGACTCTCCTCCAACACCTTCTGATGCCGCCGCTGGATGGAACATTCGCGTTCGCCAAGATAGACCGCGTTACCGTACCGATCTGCAAGGACCTGGATTTCAACGTGCCGCGGCCGAGCGATATACTTCTCCAGGTAGACGGATGGATCGCCGAAAGCGCCCAGCGCCTCGGAGCTCGCGTTCTGAAACTCGTGTTTCAGCTGATCTTCGCTCTCTACGAGGCGCATTCCCTTGCCGCCGCCTCCAGCCGCAGCCTTAAGCATGACGGGATAACCGATGATCCGTGCCTCCTCCGCGGCTTCCTCGGCGGTATTCAAGGTCCGGTACGTTCCCGGGACGAGTTGCACGCCGGAGCGCAGCAGAATCGATCGCGCCCCCGTCTTGCTTCCCATTATGCGCATCGAGTGTGCCGACGGGCCCACCATCGGGATGCCCGCATCGGCGCAGGCCGCGGCAAGGCGTGGATTTTCCGACAGAAATCCGTAACCCGGGTGAATGGCATCAGCCTTTGATTTCCGGGCGGCGTCGATGATCTTTTCCACTACCAGATAGCTCTCTGATGATGGCGCAGGCCCCAGCAGGTAGGCTTCGTCCGCCAGTCGAACGTGCAGGGAGGTTCGATCCACCTCGGAATACACGGCGACAGGCGAGATGCCCAGATCTCTGCACGCCCGTATTATGCGCACGGCTATTTCACCGCGGTTCGCGATCAACACTTTCCTAAACATAGTCACGTGAAATCTGGCTATACCCGACGCTAAATGGGATCAGGCCTGCGGAACGAAACATTCAATCCGAAATCCGCAATTCGCAAACTGCAATGGTCAGAGGGGAATGTTACCGTGTTTCCGGGGCGGATTGGAGTCTCTCTTGTTCTCCAGCATGCGTAGACCTGTAATCAGTTTTGGGCGCGTAAAGCGAGGTTCGATCACTTCGTCGATATAGCCGCGTCGCGCCGCAATGTATGGGGAGGCGAATTTTTCGCGGAATTCCTCGACCTTTTGCGCACGGAATTCCGACGGATTCGGCACCGTCTTGAGCTCGTTCCTATAAAGAATGTTTACGGCCCCTTCGGGTCCCATGACAGCTATTTCGGCGGTGGGATAGGCAAAATTCAGATCCGTCCGGAGGTGTTTGGAGGCCATCACGCAATAGGCCCCTCCGTAGGATTTCCGGGTGATCACGGTAATCTTGGGCACCGTCGCCTCCGCAAAAGCATAGAGCAGCTTGGCGCCGTGCTTGATGATTCCCCCGTACTCCTGTGCGGTGCCCGGTAGGAAGCCCGGGACATCCTCGAAGGTAACAAGGGGTATGTTGAATGCATCGCAGAAGCGTACGAAGCGTGCGGCCTTTGTGGACGCGGAAATGTCAAGAGTGCCTGCCAGAAAGGCAGGTTGGTTGGCCACGATGCCGACGGGGCGGCCGTCCAGGCGCGCAAAGCCGACCACGATGTTCTTTGCGAAGTGCCTGTGGACTTCGAAAAAGTGATGCTTGTCGGCGATGGATCGGATGATCTCCTTGATGTCGTATGGCTGATTCGGATCGGTCGGGACGATCCGATCGAGCATGTCGTCGGTTCTCTCCCAGGGATCCGATGTCTCTTTCCTGGGCGGATCTTCGACGTTGTTGCTGGGAAGGAAACCGAGCAGTTCCCGGATGGTCGCCAGGCACTCACGGTCGTCGGCCACTGCGAAGTGCGCCACGCCGCTCGTGGCATTGTGCGTGATGGCCCCGCCGAGCTCGTTCATTGTGACTTCTTCGTGAGTGACGGTCCGGATGACATCGGGACCCGTGACAAACATGTAGCTCGTATCCTTGACCATGAGAATGAAATCCGTGATGGCAGGCGAGTAGACAGCGCCCCCTGCACAGGGCCCCATGATCGCCGAGATCTGCGGGATCACGCCGCTCGCGAGGGTATTGCGCAGGAAAATCTCTGCGTAGCCGCCCAGGCTCATGACACCCTCCTGAATTCGTGCGCCGCCGGAGTCGTTAAGGCCTATCACAGGAGCCCCGGTTTTCATTGCCATGTCCAGGATCTTGCAGATCTTCTCGGCATAGGCTTCGCTCAGACTCCCGCCGAATACTGTAAAGTCCTGTGCAAAAACATAAACCAGACGTCCGTCAATCCGGCCAAAGCCGGTGATGACGCCGTCGCCGGGAATTCTCTGATCCTGCATGCCGAAGTCGACGCAGCGGTGCTCGACGAACTTATCGAACTCTTCGAAGCTGTCGTCGTCCAACAACAACTGGATGCGCTCGCGAGCGGTGAGTTTGGAGGCAGCGTGTTGCCGTTGACGGCGTTCTGGGCCGCCGCCTTCCTCCGCGCGTCGGCGGAGATCCTGCAATTCCTTCATCTTGTCGGTCATGTTCATAGCCGTGAGCTTAGGGCTCGCTCAAGAATAAATTCACGATCTGGCAAAGAAGAAAGTCCGGTGGTGCCGGTCATCAGACCGGCGCATCCGGGGGTCTGGAGACCCCCGGCACATGAAACACTCTGAACCGAAATGCGACCTTATTACCGCCCGGACCCTTGGAGAGAATCGGCGGAAAATCAGGACCTACAGGCTGCCA
This sequence comes from Acidobacteriota bacterium, assembly GCA_035631775.1. GTDB lineage: Bacteria > Acidobacteriota > UBA6911 > UBA6911 > UBA6911 > DASQID01. The sequence goes on along the minus strand of DASQID010000683.1, from coordinate 134 downwards.
AGCACCGGGTTCCTGAGTATTCCAATCCGTTCGACTTCGATTTCTACGATGTCGTTCGCTGCCAGGGGAGCGACGCCCGCAGGCGTGCCGGTTGCAATGAGATCTCCCGGGTAAAGCGTCATGATGCCGGCCAG
>DASQID010000682.1:0-3036 GCA_035631775.1 Acidobacteriota bacterium | reverse complement strand
TTCACCGGCGCCACAGGTGGTTTTATTTCGTTGCCAATTGCGAAGTTGATTCTGCGCCGACCTCTAGCGTCGGCGGGCATTATACCCAGAGAAACAGGCGATGGGCGATTCTTTCCCCAATTTCTGTGCGAGTCCTAAAGTAAGTTGCTTTCTCCTGTCCGATGAGATATTGAATTGCGTCTGTCGCGACGCTGGCGGAAAGCGCCGCAAGGGCCGATCAAGGGTCCATTGCGGCATTATCAAATCCGGAGGAATGATCTTCAATGAGTCATCCACAAGCGGTTCCCGGTGCCCACACATTGACTGAAATCCTCTCACAGCCAGGCTGCTGGCGAGAGTGCCTGGATGTTCTGCACGGGGGCGAGCTTGACAGGGTTCGGAAACACATCCGTGATGATGCCGAATGGCTTTTCATAGGGTGCGGCTCGAGTTACTACGCAGCCCTGGCCGCCGCTGCCAGCTGGACAGCATTGACAGGATCGAGCGCAAAGGCCGTGCCGGCATCGGAATTGCTCCTCTTTCCTGACCTGGTGCTCGGCGGCAAAGTCGACCGCCAGCCGGTCGTGATCTCGAGATCCGGGCGCACATCGGAAGCTCTGAGAGCCGCAGGAATGCTGGAATCGAGGTTTCAAATGCCGACGCTCGCGATCAGCTGTGCCGCTGAGGGCCCGTTGGAACAGATCGCATCCGTGACGATGCGCCTGAGCCCGGCCGATGAGAGCAGCACGGTCATGACCAGATCGTTTACTTCAATGCTGCTGGGATTACAGGTTCTGGCCGCAACCGTTGGACAAAAGGGATCCTTCAGCGCTGCTCTCGAAGGACTGCGCACTCCTGCACAGGCCGCTCTTGACGGCATGCTCGCTCGTATCGACGATCTGGTTCAACGGCAGAAATTTGCAAACTACGTGTTTCTCGCGCAGGGCCCCCTCTACGGCCTGGCAGCTGAAGGCAGGCTCAAGGTGACTGAAATGTCGTGCTCGTATGCCCAGGCCTACCACACGCTGGAGTTCCGTCACGGGCCCAAGTCAATTGTCGGCCCGGAATCGCTCCTGACCTTCCTCATTTCCGAAAGCGCCTACGGAGCTGAACTGGAGGTCCTCGAGGAGATGAAGGGATATGGCGCCACAACCTTGGTGGTTACCAACCGCGCGGAAGAGCGGGCGCGTCGATGTGCAGACCTCTTGCTGGAGTTAAATTTGCCGGTTCCGGAGCTTGCACGGCTGGGAACCTATGCGTTTGTCGGTCAATTGCTAGGATACTACACCGGGCTTCATAAGAACCTGGATCCCGACAATCCGCGTAACCTCAGCCGGGTCGTCGTCCTGGAGTGATCTTATTGTCGCCAGGCAATTCACGACCAGGATCCGCATCCCCGATGTCTACTCGTTCTTGCCGCGATTCTTGGGAAGGCCGCAGCAAGATCGCCGAGTCCATTTGAAGGACAAACCGAATTGGGAAAGAGATGACGCGACGTTTCGATGTGACCGTGGTGGGAGAGCTGAACCTTGATCTTATCCTGTACGGCCTGCCCGCCGAACTTGAACCCGAACGAGAGCTCCTGGCAGATCGGCTGGCGCTGACGCTCGGAAGCTCATCTGCCATCTTTGCCCATAACCTCGCCGTTATGGGCAGCAAAGTGGGGTTTATTTCGCGCATTGGCGATGACTCACTGGGGCAAATCGCCTTGGAACGGCTGAACGCAGGCGGGGTGGACACCTCTAAAGTCCGCAGGATTGGCGGCCCCACAACAACCGGATTGACGGTCATACTTCCACGACCGCGATTTCGCAATATCCTCACGTACCCGGGAACGATGTTTGAGATGTGCTTCGAGGATCTCGACCTGGATTACCTGTCGTCCGCAAGGCACTTCCACCTTTCCTCGTTTTTCCTGCACCGTGCTTTGCGGCCTCGCATAGCTGGACTCTTTAAGAGGATGAAAGAGGCGGACCTGACTACGTCCCTGGATACAAATGACGATCCCGACGATCTCTGGGGCACGGATGCCCTTGACGTGCTGCGTTATGTGGACGCATTTTTCCCCAACGAGCGCGAGGCCAAGAAGATCGCGGGAGTAGATGACCTCCCGTCCGCCATCAATAAGCTGGCTGCGATCGTGCCTCTGGTCGCGATCAAGCTGGGTCATGCCGGAGCGATGCTGCGTCACGGGAGAGAAAGCATCACGGTTCCCTCCATCGCGGTTGAGGCGGTCGATCCCGTCGGAGCAGGTGACAGTTTTGACGCGGGATTTTTGCACCAGTTCGTTCGCGGCGCGGAACTCTCGGCCTGCCTGACGTTCGGGAACCTGGCGGGCGCCTTTTCCACAACCCGTCCGGGAGGGACCGAGGCTTTCCGAGACCGGGAGCATTTTGAACAGTTTTTCGGCAGTCACTGGCCCACCACAAAATGATCCGCCACTTCGACAAGGATACAAAACAAGTCTTGGCGTCTTTGCTTCTTAGCGGTCGCTTTTTAATAAGCCACCGCTAAGGCGCGAAGACGCGAAGGAACGCCAAACTCCTTTGGTTGCAGCCATGAACATGCGCGACATCATCCAAAAGAGTGGAGATCTTCCCGGGGCATTGATCCGGCTGGTGCAGTCCAATCGGATGGGAGAGCCGGTGGGGATTTACTCCATCTGCTCCTCCAATCGTTTCGTACTTGAAGCCGGCATGCAGCAGGCGGCGGCCGACGCTGCGCTCCTCTCCATCGAATCGACCTCAAATCAGGTAAACCAATTCGGCGGTTACAGCGGCATGAAGCCTGCGGATTTTGCCCGCTTCGTAAGAACAGTGGCTCTGAATATGGGCTTCCCAGCCGAAAGGATCCTCCTGGGCGGCGACCACCTCGGCCCCCACGTCTGGCAAGACGAACCGGCCGGCAGCGCAATGTCGAAGGCCTGCGAGCTGGTCCGCAGCTGCGTTGAGGCCGGATATGTGAAAATCCATCTGGATGCCAGCATGCGCTGCGCGGACGATCCGGGAGATGTGCGGTCTCCGCTGGCCGAGGAACGGATCACAGCTCGAGCTGCCC
>DASQID010000681.1:0-5500 GCA_035631775.1 Acidobacteriota bacterium | reverse complement strand
CTGGAGGTTCGGTGTGAACTCACTTTTTACGGACGAACTGAGAGAACGCCTGAGGCAGGCGGGCGTCGTGGCGGTGCTGGTTGTCGACGAGATCGCGGATGCCGTCCCGTTGGCGAAAACGCTTGTAGAGGCAGGCGTTGATGTCATGGAGCTGACGCTGCGAACTCCAGCGGCGCTGGAGGCGTTGCGGCACATCAAAAGAGATGTTGCACAGATGATGTGCGGCATTGGGACAATCCTGACGCCGGAGCAGGTCCATCAGGTGGTTGACGCAGGCGCCGTCTTCGGCGTCGCTCCGGGAATGAACCGCAGGGTTGTGGAACAGGCCATGCGCTCCAAGCTTCCCTTTGCGCCGGGTGTCGCGACGCCGTCCGACATAGAGGCGGCCCTCGAATACGGCTGTCGAATCCTCAAGTTCTTCCCGGCTGAAAGCTGCGGCGGCATGCCGTACCTCAAAAACATGGCAGCACCCTATCGACATCTAGGCCTGCGCTTCATGCCTCTGGGTGGAATCAATGCCGGAAACATAAAGGCCTATCTGGCCGATCCCATGGTGCTCGCGCTGGGTGGCTCCTGGATCGCGCCTCGCGAAATCATACAGAGGAAGGACTGGCGCACAATCTACAAGAACGCGAGAGAGGCGCGGGAAACTATCGAACAGATCAGAAAAGGAGAGGCCTGATGACCAGGGTCGTCACATTCGGAGAGATTATGGGGCGTCTCACCCCGGAAGGATTTCTGCGCTTTCAGCAATGCCTGCCGGGTGTTCTCCGGGTTTCCTTCGCCGGCGCGGAAGCGAACGTAGCTGTTGCCATTGCCTGCGTGGGTGGGGAGGTCTCTTTCGTCACGGCCCTTCCCAAACATCCGATTGCCGACGCCTGCGTCGCCAACCTGCGTTCCCTGGGGGTCGACACGCGCTACATCCTGCGAACGGAGGAGGGACGACTCGGACTCTACTTTCTGGAAACCGGGGCCAACCAGCGACCGGGAAATGTCATCTACGACCGCGCAGGCTCCGCGATAAGTCAGACCGCCTTCAAGCAATATCCCTGGCAGGAGATCTTTGACGGTTCCGATTGGCTGCACATCACTGGAATCACACCCTCGCTCTCCAGGATTGCCGCGGAGGTCACACTTTCAGCCGTCAAGGAAGCTAAGGCTCGCCTGCTGCAGGTGTCCTGCGACCTCAACTTCCGCAAGAAGCTTTGGCGCTGGGATGCGGGCTGCTCGGCGAACCAGTTGGCGGAACGTACGATGCGCGAAATCCTGCCCTATGTCGATCTGGTTGTAGCCAACGAGGAGGATGCAGCCGACGTGCTGCGCATCCGGGCGCGAGCGACTGACGTCCAGGCAGGGGAGATTGCCGTAGAGCATTACCCGGAGGTTGCCCGGGAAATTGTGCGACAGTTTCCGAATGTCTCAAGGATCGCGATCACTCTGCGGGAAAGCATCTCCGCGACGCACAACAACTGGGGAGCTATGGTTTTCGACTCCAACCGAAACACTGCATTCTTCGCACCGTTGAAAAACGGGAACTACGAACCCTATCAAATCCGCAGTATCGTCGATCGCGTGGGGGCGGGTGATTCTTTTGCGGGGGCGTTGATCTTTGCTCTCAGGACGCCGGAACTCTCGCCGATCGAAACAGCCGTGGCCTTCGCGGCGGCCGCTTCCTGCCTCGCCCATTCGATTTCGGGTGACTATAACTATATTTCGCGAAACGAGGTGGAATCCTTGATGAGAGGCTCGGGTTCGGGACGGGTCATCCGCTGAGGTTGAAGTCAAATCGCCGGACTGTGTCGCCTAAGGGTCTGTCACACGATAACAGGTCCACTTTGGCGCGAGCACCGGGCGGGCAGATGCGAGGCGCCGCGACGCAGGCGATATCAGTGTATATCGTCGAGGAGCGGCAACGAAGCAGATGCCCGCCCGCCGCCGCGCCCCTTCGGGCTGCGGCCCGCAGGCCCGCTGGCGGGGCACTCAGCGCGGTCTCGCGCCCCTATGGTGGCTCTCAATAAAATCAGCTCGGCGCAATCAAGCTGCGAAGTATTTCGAAACTTTTTGAAGTCCGGCGTGTTTTGACATATCGTTGACAGCAGAAAGCCAGTTCCGCACCTCCCTGCGGGACCTCGGGTACTGATAATCAATAAGGTGGGATTAACATGACTCAGATCAAGAGAGCCTTTGTGCAGGGTCTTTCTCTCGCCACCTTGACTGCGATGCTCGGGGTCGCGGGACAGGCGGAGAGCGATTCCAAACCTGACGCACTGGCCGCGGCGCGCTTTCTGGAGCAGGCCAGCTGGGGGCCGACGGCGGCGACTGTGGCCCATGTCCGAGAGGTCGGCTTTCAGTCCTATATGGAGGAGCAATTCCAAGCCGCGCCGTCCCCCATCACCGTTCCACCTCCCGACAGTAACGGGAAGATCCCCTTTCGCCCCGTTCAGGACCAGTTCTTCTTCAACGCCATCAACGGCGAGGACCAGCTGCGTCAGCGCGTCATGTTTGCGCTGAATCAGATATGGGTGGTATCGGGGCTCAAGATCACCGATCCCAGAGCCATGGTGAATTACCTGCAATTGCTCCAGAAGGACGCGTTTGCCAACTACTACGACGTGATGCACGACATCACGCTCAGTCCGGCAATGGGGCACTATCTCGACATGGTGAATAACGACCGGCCAAACCCGAAGATCGGCAAAGGCGCCAACGAGAACTACGCAAGGGAAATCATGCAGCTGTTTACCATCGGCTTGAGCGAGCTGAATCCTGATGGCACTCTCAGAACAGACAGCGCCGGCAATCCGATCCCGACCTATACGCAGGATACGATCGAGGGCTTCTCGCGCGCGTTCACCGGCTGGACCTACGCTCCTGCCGAGGGCGCTCCGTCCCACGTCCACAATCCTCCCAATTGGACGGCACCAATGGTCGCGTGGGACAGCAACCACGATATTTACGCGAAAACCCTGCTGAATGGCGCAACCCTTCCCGCCAACCAGACCGCCGAAGAGGATCTTCAAGGTGCTCTCAACGACATCTTCAACCATCCCAATGTTGGACCTTTTGTTTGCCGACAACTCATCCAGCACCTGGTGACCAGCAGCCCCACTCCGGCCTACGTCGGACGGGTGGCAAACGTCTTCAGCGGCGATATGCTGACACGGCGCGGCGACCTGAAGGCTGTTATCAAGGCGATTCTGCTCGATCCTGAAGCCCGGATGGGTGATCTTGATTCCGCGCGGCCATGGGCGAGGGATGCCGCTGAACCACGCGGTGAGGGGCACTTGCGTGAACCGGTGCTGCTGATCAATGCTCTATTGCGGGCGTTGGGCGCGACGGTTGCCCCCTCGAATGGGCTCGCCCCGTCGGGCGCGGCATTGGGACAGAACATCTATTTTCCGCCGACGGTCTTCAACTACTTTGCACCGGGTTATGAGATAGCGGACACCACGATCAATGCCCCGGAGTTCCAGATCCTCAGCACTTCGACAGCCATGCTCCGGGCCGACTTTGTGAACAGCCTGATCTACGGGAAAATTGCCGGTGTCAGTGTCGATTTGAGCCCATTCATTCAGGCGGCAACAGATCAGGATAAGACCGTGAATTCCGCGGAATTACTGTACCTTTTCGATGCCGCGCTGATCGGAGGCCGGATGCCTGGAGGCATGCGGGGTGTCGTCGAAAGAGCCATGGACGCCGCGACTACCGCCCGGGGAAAGGCACAGGCTGCGATCTATTTGATCGCTACGTCATGGCAATACCAAGTGCAACGATAATCGTCCGGCACACACAGAGGGGAACACCAGGCCGGCGGGGCCGCAAAAAATTGACGATTTACGATTTATGATTGACGATTGAACATCCGGCAGGACTTTCAATCGTTAATCTTAAATCGTCAACCGTAAATCCTCTTGGCTGGCGCTACTTGGGGCGCTTTTTGTGCGGCAAGTGAGTTTCGCGACTGTAACTTAATCTCGCGGAGATTGAAAAAATGCATAGAAGAGAGTTTTTCCGGCTTGCCTTCTCAATTGGCAGCGTGGGCTTTCTCGGGCAGCTCAGTCGAATGGGGCTGATCAATGCCTTTGCTCAGTCCGCTGCATCGAACGACTATAAGGCCCTGGTCTGCATATTCCTCTTTGGAGGAAGCGACAGCAACAACATGGTGATACCCCTCGACAGCGCACTGTTCTCCAATTACACCAGGATCCGGCAGAACCTCGCGATTCCTGCGGCGAATCTGGTAGGCATTCAAACGGCGTCTCATGGCGACTATGGCCTGCATCCCGATTTGAAGGACCTTCAACCGATCTTCGCCTCGGCCGGACTTGCATTGGTCGCCAACGTGGGGTCTCTAGTGGCGCCTCTTACACGACAGGATTATCTTTCGAAGAATGGCCCCGTTCCGGGCAACTTGTTTTCTCACGCTGACCAGCAAATGCAGTGGCAGACTTCGGTCGCCAACACCTATGCCACCACCGGCTGGGCAGGCCGTGTAGCAGACCAGATAAGCCTCATGAGGATGAATGATCCGTCCACCTTCCCGGCATTCGTATCCGTGAGCGGCAACACGATCATGGGGACAGGTGAACGCACACGCGCAGGATCCGTCATTCCAAACGCTCCGCTCGGACTGAAAGGGTTCGACAGCACACCTGCCTCCCAGGCAAGGCTGGAAGCCCTGCAGGAGCTGCTGACCTTGAACTCGGGCGCGACTCTCGTTCAGCAGGCAAGTCTGACAATGAAAAACGGATTAAGTGATTCCGCAAAACTCGCTGCGGCGCTCGCAGGCGCAAAGCCGCTGCCCTATTCCTTCCCGACGACTTCCATCGGCGCCCAGCTGCAGGAGGTGGCTCGCCTCGTCCAGGTAAGCGGAGACCTTGGCATGAACCGGCAGATCTTCTTCTGTTCCATGGGAAGCTACGACACCCATACGAACCAGTTGGCGGATCAAAGCCGTCTGTTCGGGCAACTCGGCCCTGCCTTGGCCGTCTTTTACCAAACGATGCAGGCGCTTCCGCAGGGCAAACAAGTGACGATTTTCACGGAATCGGACTTCAGCAGGACACTGCAGCCCAACACGAACGGAGGCACCGACCATGCCTGGGGCAGCCACCAGATTGTCATCGGGGGTGCCGTTAAAGGCGGAGACCTGTATGGTACCTTCCCGGTATTGGATTTGAGCGGCCCTGATGACGCGGGCGGTGAGGGACGGTGGATCCCGACGACTTCGATTGATCAATATGGAGCAACGCTGGCCGCCTGGTTCGGCGTTCAGGCCCAGCAATTACAGGTGGTTTTTCCGAACCTCAATAACTTTTCTTCAGCCACGCTCCCTTTCATGAGTCAATAGCCTGCCGCCTGTTTTGCGTCACGACGTCTTCGCGGTGGCTCCTCAAAAAGCCACCGCAAAGACGCCGAAAGTCCCCAGTCAGCTATCACCCGCAGAGCGGGTGGCTTGACGAAGCCCCCCGGAGGGGGGCAAGCCTGTAGCCCCGGGGGG
>DASQID010000680.1:0-3897 GCA_035631775.1 Acidobacteriota bacterium | reverse complement strand
CGACTGAGTCGGTCTGGCCGTAACGTCGATTGAGGGCCTCGGAGAATACGTTGAGCGTGTGCGACATTCCTCCGCCGTGATATTGCCAGACGGAATCAATCGGCCAGAGGTGATCCGGCGGCAGCATCCGCCGCAGGCTCTCGATGGGAGGAATGGCTGGCCCCGGGCTGGTTTCAGTGTTGAAGCCGAACGCGCCGCCATGCCTCGTATCCACATACCAGAATAAGGGCGGAACGTATTCGTAGGGTCCGGTCATCTTCACGCCACTTGGGCCGACCGTCGTGGTCCTGGCTGCCGCGGAGGAAAGGGATGGGTTCGGCCATTCCAGCTCTTGCAGGATTCCCAAATACATCTTCTCGACCGGGGGCGGAGGGGCAAAATCGCTGCCGTACAGGAAGGCAATGACAGAAGGATGGCGTTCCAGCCGGCGGATCTGGTCGCGCATCGAATCCCCCGCGACTTGTTCGTTCTCCTTGTCCCAGGCAGGCCAGTTCTCCCACTGATCACAACAGCACCAGCCCGGCAGCACCAAGATCCCCATTTGATCTGCCAGATCGAAGAAGTAATCATCTTCCAACTTGCCTTCCATGCGTACTGCATTGAGATTCAGGTCGCGAACATAGTTGAGTTCGGCCTGCTGCCGTTCCCGTGACGATCGCAGCAGCATGTCAAAGCTGTAACCGGCGCCACGAATGAGGATGTTCTTGCCATTGATCTGGAAGATTCTGTGGCCCTTCTCGTCAATGTTCGCAGTTACCTGGCGGATGCCAAAGCGGATGTGAACGGAATCCGAGACTTGGCCCTGCACTTCGACTGAGAGGCCCAATGGGTACAGTTCCTGCTTGCCCACTTCCGCGGGCCACCATAGACGGGGATTAATAACTTTCAGTTGAGGAAACTTTTCCGGCGTAAAGTGAATCACCTGAGTCTCCTTCGGCGCGAGGTGCACGGATTGCTCGAAGGCGAGATTCTCGATGCGTCCCTTCACTACAGCGTCGACCGAATGGTCGTCAGCATTGGTCAATTCCGCGCGCACCGTCAACAACGCTTCATTCGCGGAAGGCACGTTGAGTTTAGTCAGCACAGCCGGATACCGTAGGGCGACTGGTCCGGTGGCGAAGATGTGCACGTCGCGCCAGATGCCCATCTCTTTGTCGGGCGGCATGGGAGCCCAGTCGACAAGCGTGATGGCCAGGTCGTGCGGCTGCGGAGGAAATATCTCGACCGCGAGGGCGTTAGTTTCCCCGGGCTTAGCGGCAGCGGTCACATCGAATTGGAACAGACGCCAAGTGCCCGCCAGCTTTTCGGAAGAAGCGATCTGCACGCCATTCATCCAAACGTTCGCCCGATAGTTGATGCCGTCAAAGCCAAGCCATACCGTTCTCCCTTTGTAGTCAGCTGGGAGCTTGAATTCGGTGCGATACCACCACGATTGCCGGAAGGGGCTGGCGGGAGGCATTCTGATATTCGAGAAGTCCTCGAAGATCGGATACGTTGCGCCTGGGACGGAGCGCAGGTTCATCCCGGTATAGGGATCGGGATACACCTTGTCCTCCACGAGAGCGCCGAGGACCGTGGTCGGAACTTTGGCGGGATACCAATCGCTCGACTGAAAACCCACCGTCGATATCGCGATTCCGCCGGCGCGCGTTTCGGCGGAAGATTGGATGAACCAGTCCTCCTGGAGCAACATTCCGAAAGATTCGTGTCCGTCGGACGCTCCCGCGAGTCCAGTGACAAGACTAATAAGACTAATAAGAAAAGCGAGGACGACTGAAAACCGAAACATGGGTAACGCTCCTCAACAAATGAAATGGAACGGCACACTTCATGCGCTACCGAAGCGACTGCTCTGTCGGAAGGCGTGCAAGAGCTGATTATCGCATTTTCGAATGCTGCGGCGACAACGACCAGCTCTCTTACGAAGCCCTTATGACCGTTATGACCGTTCCCAGAAGAGAGGAGATACTGAAAACCCACGTTTTGCCTGTCGAGCCGCGTCTCATCAGACTTCGCCAGTGGTGGGCGGCAGACATAAGAGAGTCCGAAGGGGAGCTGGAACTAGGCTTCTTCAACCGTACTATTGTCTACAAGCTAAGACTCGAATTGGACTAGCCAGGAGAGCAAGCAAGGTGGACTTGCCTGACGGGCGCTGAGTGGAGTGGAACGCACATCAGTTTCCGACTGGAAGTCAGCGCTTCCGGAACCCTCGTGCGTTTCTCCCATAGCGGCTGGCGACCCGAGACCGACTATTTCGTTTCCTGCAACACGACCTGGGGCGAACTGATGTTCCGGCTAAAGGCGGCCGGCGAAGGAAAATCGCGTGGGCCTCTATGTCTCGCCGGCGACATGTCTTATTAGTTGCTCGTTTGCCCGTGTGGCGGCGCCAGGCCACGATGCCACGTCAGCACGTGACCTATCTCACTGACAGGAACTCTCTGCATCCTTTGTTATAGGGACGCTGCTTCGTCTCCCCGAAGAGCAGTTCCTGCTACGCGACGCATCACCCCTCGAGGCGAAGCGCGCCGGGTACGCTACACAGGTTCCCTCTGACCCCGGCCGTACCACTTGGGCCCCAGAACACACAACTACGCGCCACTGGAACGTGGCGGGAGGTAAGCATGCCAATCGAGTCAGCTAACGGAGCTCACATCCATGAGACGCTCGCGGGCGGAACACACAAGGGGAAGTGTGCCGTCGTGGGTTTGTGTCGGACCGTCGGGCGAGCAAGCACAAGGGCGCTCTCGCTCGCGGCCTTGCTGTGTGCTGCTTTCCTTTGTCAAGCGCAGCCGACGATCGAGTTTAAGGAGTACAACGTAGGAGTTCCTTTTGACATCACCGCCGGACCGGACGGCGCAATGTGGTTCACGAACTATAAGAGCATCGGGCGAATTACCACTGATGGAAGTATCACGGCCTTCAATCTTCCCAACCAGAACAGAGGTGCGAATCGGATAGCTGCGGGGCCGGATGGCGCACTCTGGTTTACGGAAATCTCTCCTGACGCCATCGGGCGAATCACGACGGATGGAACCTTCACGGAATTTCCGCTGCCGAACCCGTCCGGCGGGGTCCTGGGAATCGCGGCTGGACCCGATGGAGCTTTGTGGTTTACCGAGTGGAGTGGCGGCAAGATTGGCCGGATTACTACAACTGGAATCATTACCGAATATCCTCTGCCTAAGTCCGCCAGCACCAACTGGATCGTTGCCGGTCCTGATGGAGCCATGTGGTTTACGGAAGGAAACAGGGTGGGTGGTGGCGGCTATATCGGTCGCATCAGCACTAGTGGGATCATCACCGAGTACCTCTTGCCTCCTCCTATCCGTGATTGGGCACAGTGGGGTTTTGCCGGCATCGCCGTGGGTCCGGACGGTAATCTTTGGGTCACGGATGGGCACCATAGAGTCCTTCGGGTTACCTGCGCCGGCGATTTTGTGGAGTACAGTGTTCCCGGTTACCCGCCCCTGGTCGTCGACCCAGAGGCGATTACTGCCGGCCCGGATGGCGCCTTGTGGTTCGTCCTATTCTGGTCGAACGCCATAGGCCGTATAACAACTGAAGGCGCAATCACCCAGTACCCGATACCCACGGTTAACAGCCAGGTCAGCGGAATCGCGACCGGCCCAGACGGCTAGATCTGGTTCACCGAGCATGCTAGTGGCAAGATCGGACGGATCGTGTTCACTCAACCCGATACCACCCCGCCCCAGATTACCGTTTCGGCTACTCCGAGAAAACTGTGGCCGGCCAATGGCAAAGAGGTGCCGGTGACCGTTTGGGGCAGGATCACTGATACCGGATCCGGAGTGGTTGCGAGCAGTGTCGAATACGCCGTGACCGACGAGTATCGCCTCGTGCACCCGTGGGGCCATATGACGTTAGATTCGGCAGGCA
>DASQID010000679.1:0-20456 GCA_035631775.1 Acidobacteriota bacterium | reverse complement strand
GATGGCGGGAAGGGGGCGAGATTCTCGATCTGGTTCAAGTAAGAGCGTTCTTATCCACGGGGTTTCCGTCACAATCGGTTACAGTTAGGCCCAATCTTCTTGCCAAGCGCCCTACCACCCATATCCACAATTGACGTGATGTCAGGTGGATGGTGTTGTAGGTTGCAGCAGGAATGTGCGCTGTGATGGAAGGAATTGATTGGCAAACACTTCATCTGCAAGCGTTGCGCTGATAGCGCTCATCTCTCAATCTCTCCACCAGCAAATCGTGAGGCTCTATTGATCCTATCTGTCCAATGTTCAAGAAGACTTCAAGACTTTGTCACCCGGCTGGCTCGCGATCGATCCCAATTTCGCCCCCCTCAAAGGGCACCCGCGATTTGAGGCATTACTGCACGAAACCATGTAACCGGCGCGGCTCAGAACTGCCGCAAGACAGGCAAACAGAGAGCGGTTGAGGGCAGAATCCAGTTGCCCTGCCTTTGCAGCATATTCCATTTCCCAGCCACCGTCGGGAGACTCTGTAAATTCATCGGGGTAAGCCTCCATCACAGCTCCCACCGCAGAGCGACTCCAGTCGGCAAACGCATATTTGCTATCCCTGGGTTTAAAGATGCCCTCGACGAGGCCTGCCGGCCGCCCTTGGATTGACGGTTTCCCTGCGATTTCCAACAATTATCGTCGTCAGCCCCCTACCTGTCCTCCAAGGTAAGAATTGAGGATAGCCCCAGATAGGAATTGTGTTATGCTGGCCCCAGTCTCAGGCACCAACCGTTTTGAGATTTGGCAACTCTTTTCGCATTCGTGGCGCCGCGGTCCGCGGAGCCTCTCCGAGTCGCGACGCCCACCATTCTGACGACCATTCGACGGAGGAGGGTCACATGAGACTGGCCTGTCGAGCTGTATTTGCAGTATCGATATTCGCGGTGGGCTTCGTGATGCCGGCCCGGCCGGCTCAGAGGGGCGGCGCTCCGGCCAAGAGTCCGGGTCCTTCCTATACCATCGGCATCCTCACCTTTCAGGACGCCAGCGGCGGCGACTACGGCGAATCCCTCGCCAAGGTCCTTCACAGGCAGCTTCAGGCGGCAATTCTCAACGCCAGCCGCCACACTCCCCGGTTTCTGAAGCAGGCCGAAGGCTCCGAAGAAGCAGAACAGACGGACGTGGATTCCGCGGTCAAGCTGGCGAAATCCCAGAAGACGGACTTCGCGCTCATGGGATCGCTCCTTTCCGTTCAGGTGAACGAGGGAGAGGGCGGCCTGAACGCGCCGATGATCGGCGGTGTGACTGCGGGCGGACACGCACGCAGCCAGGAGGCGGAAGTGGTGCTTCAGGTGGATCTGATAGATGTCGGTCGAGGAGAAAGAACAGCTTCTCTCCGGGCCACGGGGAAGGATCGAGATACCAAGATTGCGGCCGACGTGTACACCGATTACGGCTCCATGGATATGGGAGGGGCGACCTTTCAGAACACGGTGCTCGGCAAGGCCACCCAGAAGGCCATCGACCAGGTAGTGAAGCAAGTGCTCTCCCGTCTGCAAGCCTCCACTGCTTCATCGGAGACGGATACCGCTGGAAAGTCCCCGGCTGCTGCCCGGCCGGCATCAGAGAACGCGGCGCGGCCTGCGGCAACAGTCACGCCTCCCCAGAGCTCGGGTGCTTCCGCGCAGGCCGCTGCCGAGGTATACGGCAACCGGTTCGATTTCGTGCCGGGAAGCAAGACACTGGTCTGCGACGACTTCTCCGAGACCGACGTCGGGGAGTATCCGGCGAAATGGACCGTCAAGGAGGGCGGCGGGAACACGGCCGAGGTCGTCCAGCGCGACGGGCGGAAGTTCTTCCAGTCGCGCTTCATGGCCGACGGCGCCGGCGCTTCAATGCACTGGCTGCGCTACGAGATCAAAGGCGACCTTTCCAAGAACTTTACTATCGAGTTTGACGCGGACGTTCAGGGTCCCTTCTCGCTCGTGTTCAGCGATGAGTACAACAACGGCGGTCAGGAGATCTCCTTCGAGCCCGACAAGGTCAAGTCCCGCAATGTGGAGAATCCGACAAACCTCGGCTCGGGGGTGAAGCATGTCTCGATGAACATCTCCGACACTTCCGTCAAGGCGTATGTCGGGGGGGAGCGCGTGCTCAACGATCCCGACGCAATCGAGAGGCCGATAAAGAGGATAGGATTTCGTTTCGACTCCACCGCCGGAGAGCCCAACAAGGGACAGATGTTCACGGCCTTCCGCCTCGCCGAAGGAGGGAAGGACTTCAAAAGCATGCTTGCCGGTTCCGGCCGCATCGTCACGCACGGGATCCTTTTCGACACCGGTTCCGACGTCCTCAAGCCCGAGTCGGGTCCGGAGCTGCGCAACATCCTTCAGCTCTTGCAGGGAGACCCGAAGCTCCGCTTTGCCATCGAGGGGCACACCGACAACCAGGGCGGACCGAACATAAACGGCCCGCTTTCTGAACGTCGGGCCGCAGCGGTGAAGACATGGCTCGTACAACAGGGCATTGACGCATCCCGCCTGACCTCGAAGGGATTCGGAGACAGCAAGCCTATCGATACCAATGCCACGGCGGAAGGGCGCGCCAACAACCGGCGCGTCGAATTCGCGAGGATCCAGCCGTGATCCTTTTGCCGGAGTCGCTGTGACCAGCGATGCCGAGAGGGCAGACCATCTGGGACGGCTTGCCTCCCATGAATAAGGTATGGGCAACTACGAGCAGGCGCGCAGGAACGGCCGGCAGGCCGTCACTCTGGACCCGGGGAATCCGTATCCCGAACGCATCGAAACATGGTTCATTGTCGCCAACGCCTCGATCGCGCTCAAAGATTTCAAAACCGCCAGGGAGACTCTAATGGAGCTGCTGACGAAATTGCCGCCTCCGGCGTCGAGCGATGTCGCACTTCTGGCCGGGCGGATGCTCGATTCTCTCGACGAGGCAGGGACGAAGCGTTGAAAACGGAGAAAGATCGGAGGCCAAGGGAAGCGGCTCTGCCGAAAAGTCGAAGAGAGGAAGCGGGCGACTCTCGTTGCAGATGTGAGAGGATTCATCAAGGAGAAGACCATGGAACTGCGCACAGGAAGATCGACGATTGCAGCTCTCATACTTGTGCTGGTCTCGAGCCCTATTCGGGCCCAGGAGCGGAAACTGGGCGAGGCCGATATTCAGAAGCTCATACCTGTGTTGCAGGCTGAAGGGACTACGTTGGCCGCGGGTCAAACCACGGCTGACCGAATGCTGGCGGCGCGGTCCGGCATTTCCGGAGATCCGCTGGAGTATTTCCGCAGTCGCGGCAAGTTCGACCCGCCCGAAGGAGCCAGATATGTGGCGCCCTGCTCCCGCGCGGCGGGCGCCGGCGGACCCGTGGCGATCTTCACCTTCGGCCGGAACATCGATTGCTACCACCGCACCTGGCGCGACTATGCGCGAAACCTGAAGGGTTCCCCGGACACCATGCCGGCGCCCTGCCGCACCGAGGGGGAGAGCACGGTCAAGTTCCTGCAGCAGGCGCAGGGTGTGCTGGAGAAAAGAGGCTTCGAGGTTGTCATGGAGGGCGACAGCTCGCGAGAGCTGGCCTCGACCGACGGGATATTCAGGATTTTGCTCTACCCGCACAACGTCTACGACCGGTCCAACCGTCCGGACGATCACCTTCTGATTGTCATCGAGGACGAAAAGGCAAGGGAAGGGGCATTGGCAGCCTGCAGCAACATGCCGTCGGGCCCCATCCTCGTGCTCCTTCCGGGCGGCGCTTTCTTCGCCGGCGAAGCCTCGGGCGACCTGGAAGCCGCATTGCGCAAGGCCGGCTTGAAGGCGGACGAGTATGAAGCCTTGAAGGGAGCGCTCTTCCTCGCCCGCATGGACGTGGAAACGGGCGCGTTCCAGGCGGCCGAGGCAGTGGCGGGCAACGATCCGGCCGAACGCCAGGCGCTGGCGGTACGGCGATCCAACGCCGATCTCTATCGCAAACATGCGTCTGAGCTGAAACCGCTGCTCGACAGGCTCATCCCGCGGTAGCGGCGCAGGATTCCGCGGGCGAGGTACCACCACACCATAGGGAGGCGGGCATGGAGAGTCTGCTTGTTGCCTTTCGCAAGAGTCTGCTGGT
Organism: Acidobacteriota bacterium; assembly: GCA_035631775.1. Classification (GTDB taxonomy): domain Bacteria; phylum Acidobacteriota; class UBA6911; order UBA6911; family UBA6911; genus DASQID01. The sequence continues at coordinate 16,345 of DASQID010000679.1, read as the reverse complement.
GACGGCCGGAGTCGGACTCGCCTGTATTTCCGGCGCTCCGGGCTTATGCCCTCGCGCCGTTTCACAGGATCGCCTTCAGGCGTTCAAAGAGCTCGTTCCTCCCCTGAGACTTGGCGAGGATGACTTCAAGAAAGGATTCAGCAAGTCTTTTCGATTCCCGCGCGAATGCGTGCCCGGACTCAGCGGACATGACTATTGCGAAGGGACGATCCAGCTGAGTTATCGTCCCGCAGACCTGGCCCCTATCCGTGCAGTGATCAACTTCAGATACATTTACTATTGCTACGCCTGCGGTGATGATGGACGCGACACCGGCCCTTATTACTACTCGGTTGACCTGTCCGGCGAGTTGGAACCCGTCGACGACGATCGTGAGGGTAAGTTTCCGGCGATGAAGTATGGCCAGTTCGGGGGTGATTTTCGTCCCATCATACGAAACAATGATCCCAAATCGAGGGTCGTGCCCGAATCGACGAAAGCGCTGGTCGACATCGTCCTCATGCAGGACATCGACGGCATCATTGACCGCACGACCTATGCCAGGATTCGTTTTGAAACAGACATAAAAACCTGGAATCCTGATTCCAAAAGGTGGGATATCTGGCCATGGGGGTTTGAGGGCATGTTCGGCCCACCTTCGTCCCAAGCCACGGATGAAGGTGAAGCCCTGACGCTGACAGGCTGCGCCGACCTGCTGAAAGGCGGCAAGGGTCAGGTGACCGCCAAAGCGAAGTCCGGTGGCGGCAAATACACGTGGAGCTCGGATTCCTCGTCGGTCTTGAACGTCTCGGGGTCCGGATCCTCCGCCGCAGTCTCGGCCCAGTCTACGGGGAAGGCCACCGTTCGCGTGGAGTACGAGACCAAGGACGGGGAGAAGATCGAGGCCGAAAAGGCAGGCAGCGTCGTCGAGCTGAGCTCGGTGGGCGCCGTACCCCAGATCCCGTTGATCGACGATAACGGTAAGGAACTGGCTCCCGTCGAAGTTCCCGTAGTGCAGGATCCGGGGGATGGAGACCTGCTGACGTTCGTCGTGGCCGATCCCGGTGTCGCAACCGTCCTGAACCTGGGCTCCGTTCTCCAGATCCAGGGCATTCGTGAAGGCAGTACAACGGCGCAGGCCCAGACGGCCTGCGGGGAAAAAACGGGGCCGGTCATCAATCTGGAGGTCGTCCGCTGCAGCCGGGAGACCGTACAGAAGCTGCGCGACGAACAGCGAATGATCAAAGCCCGCATCGACGCCGGTGCGAAACACATGGCCGAGCTGACCGGAGACGAGGAGTTCGACCGGGCCGCCCGGGAAGGGCCGGACGACATCGTTGACGCGGCCAAATCGACCGCCGAGCTGATCGTGGGCACCATGGGTGCCGCAGGCCAGGTCAGCAAGGCAGTGAAGGTGGCCGACCAGGTAAAGACGGCGGATTCACTCTGGGGTTTGGCCAATACCATGAACAACATGGCGACCGGAATCGCCCAGGGTGATATGGGCAAGGTGGCCGATGCCACTCTCGACGCCCAAATCCAAGTCTTGGAGTTGACGGTTGCGAGCCTTGCCAAGACGGCTTATGCTGCGGGATCGGCCGCGCACAAGCTGGGCCGCGACCTGGGGACCCTCTGCGGCACGGCCGACCGCATCAAGGATCTCGAGGACGCGAGGAAGCAAAGCTACCGTGAGCTGGAGGATGTGGAGCGGCGGCTGTTCGACGTATGCAAGCAGAAGAGCAGCTCCGGGAAGGAGCCGCCTCCACCCTCCCAATCCGATCCCAAAGCCAAACCGGCTCCCGCGCCAAAACCTGCGCCCCCCCAGAAAACTGAGCCTCCCCAAGATCAAAACCAGGAGCCGGCCGAGCCCCAAGGGGGAAGGCCGCAGACGGAACCCGGGGGCGACAAGCCTCTGCCGCCGGTTCCTCCTCCCTTCCAACCTGCCGGCGGAGCCGTCGGGCTGCCCCTCAATTGCGGCTGCAGCAGCTGGAACCGTTCCGCCTGGGGGGGCCAGGGGACCGGTCTCGCCTCGTTAGCCGAGGATCTGCGCGGCGCCGGCCAGTGCTCCGAGACGTTTCAATCCGGCTTGCTGGCCGGGTTCCAGAATGACCTGAAGCTGTTGAGCAGCGCCCTGAAGGGTGTGTCCGGCACGCGGACGCTTCCCGTGAAGGAAAAGCAGGCCAAATTCACGGATTTCCTGACGAATACGGATGGCCTGCCGGATCGATTGGAGAAGTTTTCCCGGGAAGCCGCGTTTTATCAATCCTCGCTGGAAGGTTGCGGTCAGGCCGGCAAACAGGCTGCAGACCTGATTCGAAAAGGTGCCGCTCAGGCAGGAGCAGAGATGATCCGCAAATAGAAAACGGTTGTTCTTCTGAAAGGGAGGGAACTGTGAAAAGCAGAAACATGCTGGCGCCGGCCGTGGCGGTGCTTGCGCTCGCCATCGTCGTCTCGGCTGCGGAAGAAAAGTTCGGTGTGAAGGTGTACGAAGGCGCGAAGCCGGACAAAGAGACGTCCGAAGCATTGTCCCAGATGATGTCCGTCCAGGCGTTCTGCTATCGGACGAACTACAGCGTCGAAAAGGTGATGTCGTTCTACAAGAAGGAATCCGGCATGGAGTTCATGGGCGGAGACAAGGAAAACGCGATGTTCAAGAAGGGGGTGGTGGACGTCACCATCCAGAACCCTTGGATGAATATGAAGACCGGGCAGCTCACGAAGGACACGCTGATCAGCATCGTGAAACACTGAGCCGCCGGCGAAGTCCCCTGTCTCACCGACGATCCCGCTGGCGGGATCATTTCCGAATCCGCCCCGCAATATAAGCCGAGACAGCGGATAGGCCGAATAAGCCGGGTAGCTCAGCTTCTGATATGGTGGCGTTATGTCAACCGGAACCCGCCATTTGCCGCGATTCCCCTCTCCGGGACCGGCCAGAGGCCATCTTGCTGCAATCCTGCGCTGTTGGCAGAGTGCCTTGACGAGTTTGTGGCGGAACAGCTCCATAATTCGGACCGGATCGGGGCAAGGGATGGGGACAAACGAGCCATCCGCGGAAACCAGGCGGGCAGGCCATCGGTATTGAATGGACATCCGATGATTGCTAGAGGAGTACCGTTTGTGTCCCCGTAAAGCGAAAACATCTTTCGATAGAACGGTATCTGCTGAGGCGAAGGCGCGTAGGTCGAACCGGTCACCGAATCCGTTCCACCCAGAGAAAGCTGTCGGAGTACGAATTGCTGAAAACCTGGCGAGGGGACCGTTACGGTGGCAAATATGGGCAGGGCAATTCGCATCCATTCGCTGTCGAAGAAAAAGAAGAGTCTGTCATGGAGAATCGGTCCTCTCAGGCTTCCTCCAAAATGATTCACATTGGAGCGCGGCTTGTGGTTCTCCGGTGTCGCATTGGTAAAGTAATCCGCAGCATTCAGAACCGAACCATTCCACAGTTCATAGAGATTTCCGTGAAACTGGTTCGTGCCCGATTTGGTGACGTAATTGACTTGGGATGCGCCGTACCGCCCCTGATCGACGGAGTAGGAAAGGGTGTTGACGGTCACCTCGGCGATGGAGTTCATTCCCAGGACAAGATTGGTCGACAGGCCGCTATTGAGGTTGGTGAGGGGATCGTTGGTTTCGAGGCCGTCGACGATGTAACCATTGGAGAGCGCGGGAAGCCCGTTGAACTCCACATTGCCGTACCCGTTCGTCCCCCCGACGAAATAATTTCCGTTGCCCGCCGTATTGATGAGCGCCCCGGGAGCAAACTGCAGCGGATAGGTCAGGTCGCCGCCGGGATTCGGCAGGTTTTCGAGCGCGGGCGCGCTCAATGAGGTGGAAGTGTTTCCATTTGCTGTGTTGAGCAACGGAGCCTCTCCGCTCACAAAGATCGTCTCATTCGATTGAGCGAGTTTCAGGGAAAAATCGACCGTCTGCTTCTGGCCCAGGTTTGAAACAATGTTGTCCTTTTGTTGCGCTTCGAATCCAGGCGCGTCTGCTTTGACCGTGTAGGTGCCCGGCTTTAGCTGAGGAAAATTAAACCTGCCTGCTTCATCAGCCGTGACGCGTCGCACGAATCCGCTGTCGCGGCTCGTGACCGTCACCGTGGCATAGGGCACGGCCCCGCCGGTCGGGTCGGTCACCTGGCCGAGAATAGCGCTGGTGGTTTCCCCTTGCGCCCGGGCATCCTCAGAAACAGCGATCAGTGAAAAGAAAAGCAAGTGAATGAGGATCATCAACGGCGCTTTGCGATCCTTGTAGGCGATTTTGACGTCCGTCCCGCCGTGATTGTCCAACCGCACGTCGTGCTCCCTTCGACCTGAAGGTCAGATGCGGACTTGCCACCCGTCCGCTTGCTGCTGCGAACCCTTTGAGATGATCGGGCGGGTTGAAAATGGGACGCGTGAATCGTCATCCTTTGCTGAATAGTACATTTTGACCTCCAAATTCACCGGAAATGACTGCACTCATGCCGCCCATCCGTCCCGATCGTGTGGAGGCGCCAAATTATTCATGGGATTGAGATTTCAGCTGGTGAAGGAACCGATCGATGGAGGGGCGCGGTTTTATTCTTTAGGGCAGACCAGTGTACAGAAGGATGAACTGTTTTCGCCGTCGACTCGCGCTGATGTGCTTGTCGAAACAGACTGGTCACAGTGTGCGCGCTGCGCATTCACTTAAAGTAAGACTGAACGATCTCAATCAGCTCCTCGGCGGCATTTCGCTGTCTCTTGCTGGATCGGCCGGCATCGACTACATGAAAACGAATATGTTCCTCGAGCAACTCCGCGGTGAGGCTATTCATGGCGCCCCTGGCAGCGGCTATCATCTGCAGCACGTCACCACAGTCCTTGTCGGCTTCCAAGGCTCGTTTCACGGCTTCGACCTGGCCGCGAATGCGTCGAATCCGTTGGACCAGCTTGCTTTTGTCTTTCGATAAGTGTGACATGGCGGTATTATACTATACCAGGGTATGGTAGTGGGTGTGCTGCAGCGCTTTTTTTGGCAGAAAAACAGAAAAACAGAAATATCTTCTTGACATCCTTACCGAGCGGACCTACTTTGACCCGGGCTTCAAAATTCATTGTGCTGAAAAGCCCTCTGATAAGTATGGATCCTCGGTAGGCGAGGCTCCCGCGAGCAAACAGGCCACTGCCCCATGGCGTCCAAAGATGCCAGAATCAGGGTAGAACAGGAACTCCCGGGCTAAGGGTTTTCCTAAGGCGGCTGAGGTCTTCGGGCCTCTCACGGTTCGCGGTGCTGAAGCTATACCAGCGGGGGAAACCGGCTGAATCCCTTCCAGGCATTGGCCCCTTTCTCTGCTGAGGAGGAGTGGCCCTTCCTCCCAGCTTCGATTTCGCCTCCAGAGAAGGTATATGCGAACAAAAGACGGCCAGCCTCCGACTAGAGGCAGCTTTCGACAATCAGCTGCGGAAGATCTGCAAGTGATCGGATAGTTCCCTCTATCTCCTCGCCTGTCGCGTCCTCCGCAGACTCGATGTTGTGAATGCGGAGAGACAGGGCAACTTTACCTTTTTCTCAACATCCCGGCTGAATTTCGCGCGAGCCGTGGCCTGCTCAACCTCTGCGGGGCGGCGGAGGCGTTCAGCCCGACTGGTAGGTGACACGTGAACGTATTCTCAAACCTGTTCTACAAATACCGGAAGTCCGTCAAAGCCCTCAGGATGTTCTTCATCGTCGCCGGGCCGGGCATCATCGTCATGGTAGCCGACAACGACGCCGGCGGCATCACCACCTATACGGCAACCGGGGCAAAATACGGATTTCACCTGCTCTGGTTTTTGATTCTGCTCGGCCCGGTCGCCTATTACGTCCAGGAGATGACAGTCCGCCTTGGAGCCGTCACCAAGCGCGGACATGCCGAGGCCATTTTCTTTGCTTTCGGCTCATTCTGGGGATGGTTCTCGCTCCTCGATCTGATCCTCACCGACTGGCTCACGATGATCACCGAATTTATCGGCATGACGGCCGCGCTCAGCATATTCCACGTCCCGCCGGTTATCACCGTTCTCCTCTGCTGGCTTCTTATGGGAACAATGATCATGACGGGCCGGTACTGGACGTGGGAAAAAATCGCGCTCTTCTTCTGCATCGGCAATCTCATCTATATCCCGTGCGCCTTCATGGTTCATCCATCACTAAAAGACATCACCTTCAACAGTCTCGTTCCCCACTTCCCGCCCGGCGGATTTACAAATGAACTGTTTTTCTTGTTAATGGCCAACATCGGGACCACTATTGCGCCCTGGATGCTCTTCTTCCAGCAGAGTTCCGTGGTGGACAAGGGGCTGCGCGAAAAAGACATCCCCTTCGGGAAGATGGACACGATTATCGGCTCTTTCCTTACCGTTGTCGTGGCCATGTTTCTCATCATCGTCACGGGCAAGCTCCTGTACGGGGTCCCCGTCGACAGCGCTGCTCAGGCCGCGACCATGCTCATGCCCATCAACAAATATATCGGCACGATAGTCGCCACCGGTCTCTTCGATGCAGGCTTCCTCGGCGCCATATGCATTTCACTCGCCAGTTCCTGGGCTTTCGGGGAGGTCTTTGGCTGGGCCCACTCCTTAAACCATAAGATCAAGGAGGCACCCTGGTTCTATGCTTACTATTTCTTTGATCTTGTTCTGGCCGGCGTGGTCGTCCTCATCCCCAGGGCGCCCCTCGTCCTGATCACCCTCTTCGTTCAGGTGATTGCCACTACCCTGCTGCCGGCCGCCCTGGTCTTTTTGATTCTCCTGCTCAACGATGACAAGACGATGGGTAAATATAAGAACTCTCTGTACGAGAACGTCATGAACATCGCGATCGTGTCGCTGATCATCGTTCTCTCCACCCTGTATGGCATCAGCACCATTTTCCCTAATCTCTTTCAATAGACAGGGAGAACCATCATGAATCTGATCCTCGGAGTCGTGCGCAGCCTGACTACCCAAGTCAGAGAGATCAACGCCAAATACGCCAAGCCCAATATCGAAATGACTTTGTTCGTAAAGCTCAACCTCTTGTTTCTGAGGTTCTATCTCCTGGTCTTGGTCGGCCTCCTGGTTTACCGGTTTATCGCCGTTGTCAAACAATAGGGGAGGTGTCGCCATGAACAATCTGTCGATTGAAATCAAGAAAGCGCTCGAGCAGACGTTCTATTTAAGCGACCTCCTGGGCGGCCGGGTGTATCTGCGAAAACGGCGCCTTGGATCATTGGAAGACTTCCTTATAGTCGATAAGGACAAGTTCGCGGAAGCAACGCACCTGTGCGTCGGACAGCCATTCGGGCGTCCGACCATCTACGTGCCGTGGGAAATGGTCACATCGTTTTCCGGCAAGGAAGTGATCATCGACATCGATCGGATCGAGCCCTTTACGGGGGAGCCGGCACCATCCTCTGTTCTGCTGAAGGACCATATCCTGGACAAGAAAGTACTGGATATAGACGACAGGGAACTCGAGGTAGTCTATGACGTGAAACTGTCGCTCAAAAACGGCAAGCTCTATGTCATCGAGGTCGATTTGAGCCGATACAGCCTGCTGCGCCGGATTGGATTGAGATGGCTGGCAGATCTTATCTACAGGTCCAACGAAAAGACCAGGGACAATACGGTACCCTGGAGTCTGATCGAACCGTTGCCGGAGCACCTGGGAAGCTTCAAGGGCGATTTGAAACTGAAGATCCTCAAGGAACAGTTCGCACAGATACCACCCGTCGATCTGGCCGACATTCTCGAAGAGCTCGACCACGAACAGCGCATGGCGATATTTGACGGACTGGAAAACGGCCATGCATCCGATACGCTCGAGGAACTCGATCCTTCGGTCCAGCGGCCTCTGGTGGCCTCACTGCAAAAAGAAAAGGTTGCACGCCTGATCGATGATATGACTCCGGGCCAGGCGGCGGACCTGCTCGCGGTGCTCCCGCTGTCCGAGACGGAAGCGATCATCAAGCTGCTCGACAAGGAAAACTCCACCAAGATCCAGGCCATTCTGGAGCAGCAGGAATCCAGGATTGTCGACCTTGCCGTGCCCGAGTATCTGAGCTTCCCGCCTGATATGACGATTCAGGAGGCGCGCGCGGAGTTTAAGCGGAGGGCAATGGGAAAGGGACACATAGGTTACATCTACGTTTTGGGCCAAGATGCGAAACTCTTAGGCGTGCTCGACCTGAGAGAACTTCTGATGGCTGATGACGAAAGCACCCTCAAGGATGTAATGACTCCAACGGTCATCGATCTAAACCCTCAGAACACCTTGAAGGAGGCCCATCAGATGTTCGCACGCTACAATCTGCGCGCTCTTCCCGTTGTGGATGAAAACGGGAGCATGTTGGGCGTTCTGCCCTATAGGGATGTCGTCAATCTGAGACATCGCTTTCTGGAGTAGGGTGGGTTTGGCAGGCGATTCCGGGCCGCAGTCAGGCTTCCGGATGAGGGGAGCGCAATTAGAGCGCCTCCTGGAGAAATCTATCCTCAAGGAAAGACCGGAGGAAGCTCTCATGGCAACCAGATATTTGTACGAATTGACGCTAACCCTGCTCCTGCTCTGCTCATCCCCGATCTTCGGCCAGGATGAAACCGCAGAGACGCCGGCCAGCGAGGATCAACAACCCGGCAACCCGGGTAACCACAAGCCGGAGAGATGGAACGTACATTTCCAGATTACTTCCATAGTGCAGCATCACGGAAGCTTCTATTCGAAGTATGAAGGGGAAAACAGCCTGCCGGCTCACGCCGAGAATCGTGTATCGATCACGGCCACGGTATTCATGACCGTTCGTCTCAATAGCAATCTTGATGTGATACTCAATCCTGAGATCGCCGGAGGAAAGGGCTTCGGCGATGTGACGGGCATTGCAGGGTTCACCAACGGAGAGATGCCGAGAGTCCAGACAGCAACCCCGAAGTTATACCTGGCCCGAGGCTACCTGCGCGGCAGCTGGGCTTTGGGTGATGGGACCAAATTTGTCGAAGACGGTCCCAACCAACTTGCCGGCCAACAGCCCATTCGCCGCCTGACTGTACTCGTCGGAAAATTTGCCGTGACTGATTATTTCGATTGCAACACGTATAGCCATGATCCTCGAACTCAATTCATGAACTGGTCCCTTATGTACAACGGTGCGTGGGATTATCCGGCAGACGTCAGGGGATATACCATTGGTGTGATGCAAGAACTCACCATGCGCCGATGGTCGGTTCGAACTGCCATGGTCATGGAACCAACAACCGCCAACGGACCCACGCTGGATACGCGCATGACCAAGAACCGTGGGCAACTGGCCGAAGGAGAGCTACGTTTCACCACGAAAGGGAATCCAGGAAAGCTTCGTGTCCTTGGCTTTTTGCATCGCGAGGACGCCGGTACCTTTCGCGAAGCATTGAGTATCGGGGGCAATCCCCCCGATCTGGGTCCCACGCGCCGCTCGGGCACCCACAAATATGGGACGGCGCTCAATCTCGAGCAGTCTCTCGCCGAAGGCATCGGCTTATTTTCCCGCTATGGATGGAGCGACGGGAAGACCGAAACCTGGGCCTTCACGCAGATCGACCGTTCGATTAGTGGAGGAGTCTCAATTAACGGCAGGTTCTGGAAGCGGCCGGCAGACCACATTGGAGTCGCGGCCGTGCGGAATTACCTTTCCGGAGATCAGCGCAGTTTCCTGTCTGCAGGCGGAGTGGGCTTCATAATCGGCGATGGCCGGCTCACCTATGGTCCAGAGTCCATCGTGGAAGCGTATTATGCGTGGCGCGCCGTTAAGGGGTGGACCATCACAGGCGATTACCAGCACATTCAGAATCCAGCCTACAACCGTGACCGCGGCCCCGTGGATGCGATATCGATTCGACTGCATTGGGAAAAATAGGCCGGACCGGATTTTCCCGAACCGCTGTCCGGCCTGTTTCCGCCACTCTCTCTTCCTCCATTCAAGCTACGCCAGTTAATGCTTGCAGCAGACGTCGTTGGTTGCCGCAAATGGCAGCCAAGTTCAACGTCTGACCCCCACGAGGTGACAGCTGCAGCTCAGCGAAGTCAGGCCACACCCCGGCTGAAAGATACAGAATTGCCCATCAGAGGATATTTTTTGTGTCCGGAGGATAGCTGGACTTGTTGGGGATCAAACTCTTACCCTAAATCGCTACTACATCCATCAACGACCAATCTCATGGCATCCCCAACCGTTCGCGTATGAGCAAAGTAATGGCATTAAACCTGGTGGTGAGCATTGTCGCCATTGCGCTGGGAGCGTTCGCTGCAGCCTCACCCGCCCGAGCAGCTGAGATTTGGGGATCGAAACGACTCGAAAAACTGCCTCCGCAGCAGCAGGTTGCGTTCTTGAGGTTGTACCGTGTATTTGGGTTCCTTCTTTGCCTGGCGGGCCTCCTCGTCGCGATTGACAATGCTGTTTGGAGGCATTAAGGTTCGGTTTCTTTTCACATCATTTGAAAGGCCTGCGATATGTGTTGAAGGGACAAGAAAGGTGGAGACGCAATCATCGTCCGCGATTGCGATACGACCGCTCTGGACTTTACTCCTTCAGTAGAGTCGAGGATGGGCGCGGTGGTAGAAAACTCGCTGCCCCGTTTCCCATCCCCGCTCATCGAACCGGACGTGCGGATTTCCCGCATCCGGCTCTCTGACAGGTTTCGTCGCCAGGCTCACGGACGTGCGCTCAAGTGCACAGAACGCAGGCGCAGCACCCCCAGCCGACCGAAGATTTCTTCGTTAGCCAGGACACGCGTGCCACGTGTGCGCACGTGATCGTCCTTCGCCTTGCAGTACAGCTTCCTCTGAAGCGTCCGGATCTTACTCGGTGTTTGCAGGCTCATCGCCAATCACCACACCTTGGCTCCTTCGAAAGCGCTCCTGAAGTGAGGGCCCTTCCCTCCACCGGCATTACCCGGCTTCTGCGGTACTAGGACCCTCTCCGAGTCCCAGACGGGCCGCCCTCCATACCGAATGCGTCGGAGTTCTCCTCCGCCCAACCTGGGGTTCCCCCACTCGCCCAGACCACCTTCCCAGCATGCCGTGCCCATTACCCCGGCGGACCCGAACCGGTGCACTCGTCGGTAGCTTCCCGGTCGGTGCTGCCTTCCCCGTTATTCAGGCGGGTCGGCGTCCACCACTTCACTTTCGAGGCCTGCTCAGGCTTCACTCACGTTACGGCCTGCAGGGTCGCTCAGCCACCCAAGGTGGCCTTTGTCACAAGGCTCCGACCCGGCCCGTTGCCGGACCAAGCCGCTTGTCAGCTACCAGACTTACCGACTACTATCTGCGTGGAACTTTCACCCACCAGTGATCTGCGCCGTTGGGGCGCACCGAATAATCCGGGTTAACCGAACGATTTCCATCCATAGACAAAATATCATCGAATGAGTGTCCAAATGATACGGGAGTCTGTACACAAGATGACTTACGTCGCCTGACTCGATGAAGGCAAACTTTTAGCAATCCATCTCAGGCAAAACTATGGAATACGCGTTTAAGGTCAGCAAAAGATTTATCCTGGTGTTCGTGACGGCCGCGGCGATTGCCACCGCAACGGCATTTCTGGAATCCGGCCGCAGTCGTGGTCAGGTCACAAGCCCGAGTACGCCGCAGGAACCCGGTGCAAAATCCAACCCGTGCCCGTCCGAAGCGTGCTTGGACCTGTCACCCAGCCAACTGAACTCGATAAGGATCGAACCGGTGGGAACCTACGAGTTTCCGGTTGAGAAGGAGACGGTTGGCACCATCAGCTTCGCAGACGAGCTATCGGTTCAGGGCTTTCCGCCGTACCAAGGAACCATTATCAAGGCGTTTGCGGAGCTCGGCGCTGAAGTCGAAAAGGATCAGCCGCTTTACACGATCAGAAGCCCCGACCTCATACAGGCAGAGTCCACGTTGATCGGTGCAGCGGCGACTTTCGAACTGACCAACAAGGAACTGGAGCGCGTCAAGGGCCTTCCTGGAATTGCGCAGCGGGAATTGGAGCAGGCGACCTCGGATCAGCAAACCGCCGACGGAGCTCTCGAAGCCGCGCGTGACGCCGTGCGCGTCTTTGGCAAGACCGACGCTGAAATCGACCAAATGATCGCGTCCCGCAAGATCGACCCTGCGCTGGTTGTTCATAGTCCCATTTCCGGCAAGATTACATCGTACAACGCACCGCCGGGGCTGATCGTGCAGCCTGGCAACGCGCCGGCGCCCTACACGGTCTCGAATGTCTCGGTCAAATGGATGTTGGCAAATGTCATCGAGAGTGACATCGCGCTGCTTCATTTGGGAGAGCCGGTTCGAGTCAAGGTAATGGCGTATCCGAGGCGCGTGTTTCGAGCCAAGGTATCGAAGATCTATTCGGCGGTCGATCCTAATACCCACCGGGCGACGGTCCGCTCGGAAATCGAGGATCCCAATGATGAGTTGCGTCCGGGGATGCTCGCGAACTTCGTAATCCGCGTCGAAGGTCCTGCGGCGGGAATCGCCATGCCGGCTAACGGCGTGGTGCGCGAACCGGACGGCACGATGACCGCCTGGGTTACGACCGACCGTCGCCGTTTCCACCAAAGAACCATCACAATCGGCCAGCGAAGGGATGACCGGGTCCAAATCCTCGATGGTCTGCGGCGCGGAGAGTTGGTCGTAGCGGACGGCGCGGTCTTTCTCAGCAACATGCTGGCGGCGCCGCCAACCGAGTGAGACCCCGACATGTTCAAGTCCCTTATTGCATTCTGTTTGAGCCGGCGCGCGGTGGTCGTGGCGGGGTTGCTGCTGTTTGCCGTCGCCGGGTACGTCGCGTTCAAATTGCTCAACATCGAGGCATATCCGAACCCGACGCCGGTAATCCTGGAAATTACCGCGCAGGCGCCGGGCCTGTCCGCCGAGGAGATGGAGCGTTATTACACCCGGCCCATGGAAATCGGGCTTTACGCCACCCCCGGCATAGAGGTCATCCGCTCTACTTCGTTCTATGGCCTGTCGTTTGTCCGGGTCAGCTTCAAGTATGGCGTGGATTACTTCTTCGCCTACGGCCAAGCGTCGGTGGCGATGACGCAGAATGTCAGCCTGCCGGGCAATTTGGTGCCCACCATCCAGGCGAACAGTTCAATCGGGGAAATCTATCGCTACCAGGTTGTCGGCCCACCGCATTTTGGAATCACCAACCTGCGTACCGTTCAGGATTGGATCGTCGCGCGCAGGCTGCTGACGATCCCTGGCATCGCGGCCATCAACAGTTGGGGAGGCCCCACGAAAGAGTTTAAGGTGGAGGTGGACCCTCACAAACTGGAAGCGTACAACGTTACCGTTCCTCAAATTCTGACCGCGCTCGGCAACGCCAACATCAACATGGGCGGACGCGAGATCCGCATAGGCCAGCAGTCCATTAATATTCGCGGCGTCGGCCTGATTGACGATGGCGGCAGCGACGATTTGACCGAAGGATACAAAGTCGGCGACATCGAGAATGTCGTTCTGAGCCAACAAAGCGGCGTTCCGACACTGGTCAAGGATGTCGGGAAGGTCTCGGTGGGCTACCGGCCAAGGCTTGGCATCTTAGGGCGTGACCGGCAGGACGATGTCGTCGGGGCCATCGTGGTGCAGAGACGGACGGAAAAGACCGCCGACATGATTCCGAAGGTGGAGGCGGCGATCAAAACGCTGAACCGCGACGGGAGTCTGCCACGAGGGGTCAAGGTTGTTCCATTTTACGACCGGTCGTCGCTGATCGCGATCACAACACATACCGTTCTGCATAACTTAATCTTCGGATGCCTGCTGGTTTTCCTGATCCAATGGATCTTCCTGGGCAACCTTCGCAGTGCGATCATCGTCGGGCTGAACATTCCCTTCGCTTTGTTCTTTGCCACAATCCTCCTGGTGATCATGGGGGAAAGCGCGAACCTGCTTTCCGTCGGTGCCGTCGATTTCGGGATTATCGTCGATTCCGCGGTCATCCTCGTCGAGAATGTCTTCAAGAATTTTCAGGCTGACCCCGAAGAAAGACAGGGGCTTCTGCGGCGGCTGGCGCAGGGATTTTGGGGCCCCGACCCGACGACGATCCAACACGCGGAAGCAGGACCGGCGTTCGGCTGGACGGATCGCTTGCGGCTGATCTTGATCAGCGCGCTTCAGGTGGATAAGGCGGTGCTGTTCTCGGCACTGATCACGGTTGCCGGTTTCGTGCCTCTGTTTACGATGGAGGGAGTAGAAGGACAGATCTTCGGCCCGATGGCGCGCACCTACGGTTATGCGCTGGCCGGAGCGTTAATTGCGACTTTCACCATCACTCCCGTGATGGCCTCCATGCTGCTCCCACAGCACGTGAAAGAGTCGGAAACGATCATTGTTCGCATTCTGCATCGCCTCTACAACCCGGCTCTGCGCTTTGCCCTGAAGAACCGATTCCTCGTGGTTGGCTTGGAACTGGCCTTGACTGTGGGGACTTTTTTCTTTATCGCGCCACGGCTGGGCAGTGAGTTTCTTCCGCACCTGGAGGAAGGCAACTTCTGGATACGCTGCTCCATGCCCATCACGCTTTCGCTCCGGGACGGCGAGGCGGCCGCGCGCAAACTACGTGAGATTCTACTACGGCACCCCGAGGTCGTTACCGTGCTTTCCCAGCATGGGCGGCCGGACGACGGCAGCGACGCGTCGCCGTTTTCGAACGTCGAGTTATTTGCCCCGCTCAAACCTTTTGACGAATGGCCGAAGGGCCTGACCAAGGAGAAGCTGACCGAGCAGGTTCAACGGGAGTTTCAAAGCGAATTGCCGGGAGTCGTCTTCAATTTCTCCCAATACATTGAGGACAACATCGAGGAGGGAATCTCGGGAGTCAAAGGCGTCAATTCGGTCAAGATTGTCGGCCCCAACCTGGAAGAGTTGACGAAGCTGGCGAATCAGGTCCGCGATCAGATGCGCCAGGTCCGCGGCATCGCCGATCTTGGCATCTTTCCGGTCCTCGGCCAGCCGAACCTGAACATCAAAGTGGACCGGGAGAAGGCTGCGCGTTACGGCCTCAATTCCGGTGACGTGAATTCGGTCATTCAAGCAGCCATGGGCGGAGCTGTAGCGACCTCCGTCCTGGAGGGAGAGCGGCAGTTCGATCTCGTCGTCCGTTACACGCCGGAATACCGCCGGAACATTGATGAAATCCGTAATATCAAAGTGGGGTATACGACCGCCGGCGGCTCGAATGCCTACATTCCCCTGAGCGAACTCGCCACCATCTCGTTGGACACGGGCGCGGCCTGGATTTATCACGAAAGCGTCCAGCGGTTTATCCCGGTGAAGTTCAGCGTTCGAGGCCGGGATCTGGGCGGGACAGTCGAAGAGGCCCAAGAACGTATCGCCAAGAACGTGAAACTTCCTCCCGGATACCGTCTTGTCTGGGCCGGCGAATTCGGAGATCTTCAGGAAGCCAAGAAGCGTCTGGAGATCATCGTGCCGATCAGTTTCATCCTGATCGCAGGGGCGCTGTATAGCCTATTCAACAATTTCCGCGATTCCATCCTGGCACTGGCGGGCATTCCCGACGCCATTGTCGGCGGCATACTGGCGCTCTACATGTCAGGTCTGAACTTCAGTATTTCGGCCGCGATCGGCTTTGTTTCACTGTTCGGCGTATCCGTGATGGACGGCATTCTGATGATCACGTTTTACAACCAGGAAAGATCTCACGGTCTGGCGCCTGTGGATGCAATGTACCGCGCCGCCACTACGCGCATGCGTCCGCTCCTGATGACGGCGCTTTCCGCATGCATCGGCCTGTTTCCCGCGGCAATTTCAACCGGCATCGGCAGCCAGGTCCAGCGTCCGCTCGCCACGGTAATCGTGGGCGGCATGCTGGTCGGCCCGGTGATGCTTCTCCTCGCCGTGCCGGCGCTGCGGTTGATCCTCCTGGGCCGTGAAAGAAATCCGATGGGAGGGGAGTCGAGGTGAAGGCGCAATGTTGTGTTTTCCTCTTCGTGATGCTTGCCGGCGCAGCGTTGCTCTGTGGTGCGGGCAACGGGGATAGAATAGCCTCCGCTAAGCGGTCAGACCAGACTGGCCAGGGTCCTGCAAAGCCTCAGCGGTCCGAACGCAGGGGCCCGGGTCGGGCGAATCTTCCCAGACCATTTCCGAACCGTCAGACTCGCGCTGCATCGGCGGGTCCGAACGGATCTTCTCCTGCTGCAAAAAGTGAGCTGATTCAAAACCCAATCGCCGGGAGACGCCCGCCTCTTCAGTTGCCAGGTCCCGTCGGATCTGCCGCGTCACAGCCAGTCAACGCACGCCATCGCAGCCCCAATCCCGCAGTAGTAGCTGGAACAGTGGACCCGCGTAGGCGGAATACCGGGGCAATCGGCGGGAACCAGGTGCATCGGACGCCTTAACAAAG
>DASQID010000678.1:0-6088 GCA_035631775.1 Acidobacteriota bacterium | reverse complement strand
GACGGCGTAGGGAAAATGGTTTGTGATGCTGATGTTGGGCCACGGGTATTGCACAAGGGTAGTGATCCCGGCGGCAGCACGCAAGAGAGTGTTCTTGCTCGCCTGCCACGACACGCTCAGTCGTGGCCCCCAGCCATTCCAGTCCGTGTTCCATATTGGATCGGGATTGACCACCCACTGTTGCGTGGCGCCCGGCGTCGGATAATACAGCCTGCTACCGTCTGGGGCAGAGAAGAGCGCTCCCTGCGCTCTGTTTTTGCCCACGCGCATCGGCGTATTCAATTCATAGCGCAATCCAAAGGCTAACATGAGGCGGGAGGAAACGCGCCAATTGTCGAGGAAATAGAAGTTGTATGCATCGCGGTGGATCGAGTTCATCGCAACGAGATTACCCTGAGAAAAGCCACGGCCGCCGATCGTCCGGGTATAGGAAGATGGCGTACCCGTCAGGAAGGAACTCAGGGTGTCGGGCAGCAAATCCCCCGGGTTTATGTTGTGCTGTCCGCTGGCCGACGTGATGGTGACCGGAGAATAGGCGGGCCCGCCCCCAAACGCAAAGGTGCCGTTGACATTGTTTGAGTTGATCTCGGCATTGCGGTCGAATCGGACTTCGACTCCCATCTCGAAGGAATGTACCCCGTGAATCTTTGCAAGCGTCTGTCGCAGTTGCAGCTGATTTCCCGTCAGGCCGCGGAAGCCACCTGCCTGGGAGTTGATAGCCTCAAAAAGCTTATTGGCGAAGGTCAGTCCCGGTTGAGTCTGGTTCAGTGAGGCATATTGCGGCGTACTACGGATAAAACCCACCGTGCTCACCATTGTTAGTGTGGATGAAGGCACTCGAACGTAATGAAGCACGGCGCTGCGATAGCCTTCTGTAAATAGCTGGGCATAGCTGGGATCGATGGCTGTCTGGCTGGGATTGGTTGTGGGGCCGATTATGTTTTCCATTGTAAAGCGGCCCATCAGTTCCTGATCCTTCGAAATCCGGTGATCGATACGCACGGAGAACTGGTTATTGGTGGTGTACACGTTCGATGCGGCCATGTAGGTCCGCGGGCCGTAGGTCCCGTTGGGATTGTTGGGGTGGGGGTAGATGCTGAGCAACTGCCGGATTTGCGAATTGAGCGGCACATACAAGGTGTCCCCGGAGAAAGCGGTGGTATCGAGCCCGGACCTTTCCGCATCGGTCGGTACCGACAGCACCTGAGTAGTGCCCAGCACTTGGCGCAGACCCTGATACTCGATGAAGTAGAAGGTGCGGTCGCGGCCGTTGTACACGCCAGGTATCACCACAGGACCGCCGTTGGTTCCTCCGAACTCGTTGCGGATAAACGGAGGGATACGACGCGAGATCACCGAGGGAGCGGGATCGAAGTAGTTGCGCGCGTCAAATATGGAGTTGCGCATGAATTCATACAGATTACCGTGTACTCCATTGCTCCCTGACTTGCTGATCACGTTGATATAGCCGGCTGCACCCTGCCCAATCGATGCCGGCATCACACCGGAGAAGTTCTCAATCCTCCGGATAGCATCCACGTTGAAATCGGAGATGGTAGCACCCCCGTTTTCCGGATCGGTCGTATCTGCACCATCCAGCGCGAAAAGGGCGGTTGTCCCTTTCTGCCCGTGGATCGAGTATTGCTGGGTGAAGTTTGCTCCCGTCCCGGTAGTCATTTGCGTGCCCGCAGCCAACAGCAACAGGTTGGTGGAATCCCGCTGCTCCAGCGGGAGGCCCGCCACCTGCTGGCTTTCCAATTTCTCTCTGTCCGTGGCCTGGGCCTGGTCTGCCGAGGCATCGGCATTTTTCCGGACCTGCAAGCTCAGTTCCCCTCTACCTATCACGAGGATTAGAACCACCAATTGATCGCTGGCTTCAATCGTAAGTTCCGTTGATGCAGGCGCAGACTGGTCCGCCGGGTGTGCCGAGATAGCGTATCTGCCAGCGGACAGTCGGCCAATCTCGAAGCTGCCCTGTAAATCGGTCTTGGCGTGCTGAAGCGGCGCTTCAGTTCTGCGCATGTCGGCGGAGCGCAACTCCACCATTGCCTCAGCCAGCGGTTTTCCCGTCGAATCTTGTAGAATACCGCGAAGCGAGATTGCGCCCTGCGCTCCAGGCATCTTGTCTGCACCGCACACAAACGCTAATAGCAGCATAATCATTCCGGCACGTTTCATCGGGCGGATTCTATCAGAAAGGGTGTCAGATTACGGGGACAGGCTACGCAACTCCCGAACACTTCTGCCGCGAATTGTCACGACCTGTCTAATTCGGGAGTTGCGTGGTCTGTCCCTCTAATTCTTCCCTAATCCTGCAGCAGATGGCGTGCGATCTCGTCCCATTCTTCCGCCAGGGAACTGCGGGACTCCGGGCGGCCGGCTCTCTTGTACCAATAGCCGGCGTTGCCGAGGTCGCCCTCCTTCCGGTGGAGGTAGGCGTGAACCCAGGCTGCCGACTTGCTTTCAATATCCTGGGCAATTCTATGGCCGCCGTCCCAGTCGCCCCTCGCGTCACACAAGAGTGCTTGCAGCAGCGGAGGTAGATCCGGTCCCGGTTTCTGGCTGTACGCAACAAGATCCTTGAATTGATCGAAGGTCATTGGAGCCCTCCCGCACCCACAGTTCAGTAATGTTACGCTTAGCCCAAGGGCGTGGACAGATGGCATGTGAGCGGCAGTCGCCAGAAGGCGCGATTCTTTTTCGGGGATCTCCGAAATCGAGGAAGGCCAACTCCTCTTGCACCGATGTTGGACTTGGGAGAAAATGACGCGCATTCGCACACCACAGGCCTGATTTTGTGAGTGCGTTGCGGGAACTCTATCCATGAACATCGGAAGGTCGAGCGGGATACTTCTACATCCTACCTCATTGCCGGGGAGTGAAGGAATTGGAAGCCTGGGCACGGAGGCATTCGATTTTGTCGATTTCCTGGTGGAGACACATCAGCGGGTTTGGCAGGTCCTCCCGCTTGGCCCCACCGGCTACGGCGATTCCCCATACCAGTGTTTTTCGGCGTTCGCAGGCAACCCGCTTCTCATCAATCTGGAAAAGCTGGCTACAGAGGGCAGCCTATGCACGGAAGATCTCAGGCTGGAGCCAGCTCCATCCCTGGATCAGGTGGACTATGGGTCAGTAATCCCGAGGAAGCAGATTTTGCTCAGAAAGGCGTTCGAGGCGCTCAGGCGTTCGGCGGACGTGGAGCAGATCCGCCGATTCGAGGCCTATTGCGGGCGGAATTCCTCCTGGCTCGAAGATTTCGCCCTTTTTATGGCTGCCAAAGAGTTGCATGGCGGAATCGAATGGACCAGGTGGGACCCTTCGGTAGCAGCGCGGCACCCGGATGCGCTCGCAAAACTGCGCCGGGAGCTGGCGCTCGACGTGGATTTTCACAAATATTGCCAGTACCAATTCTTCAAACAATGGGAGGCTGTCAAGACCTATGCCAATGCCCGCGCGATAAAGATTATCGGTGACGTCCCGATCTTTGTCGCCCACGACAGCGCGGACGTCTGGTCGAACCGCGAGATGTTCGATCTCGCTTCGGACGGGTCACCGCGCGTGCAGGCCGGCGTCCCGCCCGACTACTTCAGTGCCTCGGGACAACTATGGGGCAACCCGCTCTATCGCTGGGAAGATATGGCCCGAGGCGGCTTCGATTGGTGGGTGGAACGGATCCGCGCCGCTCTTTCGCAGGTCGACATGATTCGTCTCGACCACTTTCGTGGATTTGAAGCCTACTACGAAGTAGATGGCAAGGCCGTCACGGCAGCCAAGGGAAGGTGGGTGAAGGGCCCGGGAGCTGCGCTTTTCGATAGGCTCGAGGAGAAATTCGGCCGGATTCCCGCCATCGCGGAAAATCTTGGAGTAATCACCCCTGCGGTCGAGGAACTGCGGACCCGCTTTGGACTGCCCGGAATGGCAATCCTTCAATTTGCTTTCGGCACGGATCCGCAGGGGCCAGATTTCCGCCCACACAACTACCCGCGCGACCGGGTTGTTTACACCGGAACGCACGATAACGACACGATCGTGGGATGGTGGACCAGCGCCGATGCGGGCAGCAGTACCCGGGCGCTGGCTGATGTGGAAAGGGAAAGAGAATTTGCCCTGAAATACCTTGCAGCGGACGGCAAGGAAATTCACTGGGCGTTTATACGGGCGGCGCTGGCCTCAGTTGCCCAACTTGCGATAATCCCCCTACAGGATGTTCTTGGGCTAGGGAGTGAGGCTCGCATGAATACGCCGAACAGACCTTCCGGGAACTGGCGATGGCGGTTCAAGCCGGGAGCGATCTCCTCCGGCATCCGGGCGCGCTTGAGTGAACTGACGGCACTTTATGACCGATGACGGAGGCGCAATGGAGAAACCGCGGTTGGGCTTCTGGCAGATATGGAACATGAGCTTCGGTTTTCTCGGAATTCAATTCGGGTGGGGCCTTCAGATGGCGAATATGAGCGCCATCTATGAGTATTTGGGAGCCAAAGCGGATCAAATACCCATTCTGTGGCTTGCCGCGCCTCTGACCGGCCTGATTGTACAGCCGATCATCGGTCATCTCAGCGATCGCACCTGGGGGCCGCTGGGGAGGAGACGGCCCTATTTTCTGATCGGGGCAATCCTGAGCTCTTCGGCACTTGTTCTCATGCCCAACGCATCCGCGCTCTGGATGGCCGCCGGACTCCTTTGGATCCTGGACGCGTGCATCAACATCAGCATGGAGCCCTTCCGCGCTTTCGTTGCGGACCTTCTGCCGGAGTACCAGCGCACAAGTGGCTTTGCAATGCAAAGCCTTTTCATCGGGCTGGGAGCCGTCATCGCTTCGGCGCTTCCATGGCTCATGCATCGGATGCCTAGCCTGAGCGAATTCTCCAGGGGCGCCCACTCCATCCCGCTCACGGTCCGGTTGTCATTCTACGTCGGCTCGGTGGCCTTCTTCGGAGCCGTTCTCTGGACTATCCTCAGCACCAGGGAATATCCGCCCGAGGACATGGATGCCTTCCGCAAAATGAAGGCTCAAAAATCCGGTATCGCCGCGAACTTAGTGGAGATATTCCGGAGCGTGGCCCAGATGCCCCGGACCATGAAGCAGCTGGCGTGGGTTCAAGTTTTCACGTGGCTCGGACTCTTCTGCCTGTGGCTTTATTTCCCGGTTGCCGTGGCAAGAAATGTGTTTGGGGCGCCGGATGAAACCTTCCCTCTGTACACGCGTGGGGTGGAGTGGGCGGGAATCTGTTTCGCAACCTACTCCGCGGTCTGCTTCGTGTTTTCATTTGCCCTGCCCGGTTTGGCCCGCGCGATGGGCAGAAAGACGACACACATGATCTGTCTGCTTTGCGGCGCCATTGGACTGCTTTCTGTATCCGTGATTCACAGCAAGGAATTGCTGCTGTTGTCGATGACCGGCGTAGGAATTGCCTGGGCTAGCATTATCTCAATGCCTTATGCAATCCTCGCAGGCTCGCTTCCGACGCAAAAAACCGGGGTGTACATGGGAATCTTCAATTTCTCCATCGTAATTCCTGAAATCCTGGCGTCGCTCGGCCTGGGATGGGTAATGACGCACCTCTTGAATAACAACCGCCTGGCCGCCGTAATTGCAGGCGGGTGCTTCCTGGTCCTCGCTGCCATCTTGACACCACGGGTAGAAGATGTGACGCAGCCGCAAGCTTCCATCAGCAGATGAGACCCTGCGAGGATGCCATGACTCGGTTTAAGCTCGCCCTGATGGCTTTTGCTCTCTTGAAACGATCGCCTGCGACGAGAAGTCTCTGAGGAGGTTATGCGGAATGATGCTGAAGTCACAATCATCGCCGCATAGGAAACCCCGGCAGCGAGGAAAGTCCCAAATTACAATGCCTGTTTCGAGCTACGGAATATCGTTTGGCCTACGAAGTGAAAGCAGGCCCTGTTTTCGGCCCTCTTCAGGAGCCACCGGTCCAGTATGAAATTGCCCGCACGATTCCACCTGGTCTGAGGCTAGGAGCCTGTCCGAGAATTCGGAGGGGTCGCGCGCATGGGGCTTGCACGGCGAGCGCAAGGCGCGAGGAGGAGGCGATGTCGGTGTACATCGTTGACGACGAGCAACGCA